>JARGNS010000528.1:2224-2746 GCA_029213105.1 Planctomycetota bacterium | reverse complement strand
TGGCGGAGGATGCTGTCCCGGGGCCCGGAGGCGTCGGGGGCGACGTAGCGCGTGATCAGCCACAGCCCCGGAGTCAGATCCGCGTCGAGCGCTTTGCTCACCGTCCATGTGTAGGGGACGTAGTTCTCTGCATCGCCCTGACCAAGCAGCGACTCCACCCAGCGCTGGTACACCTCGGGCTCAACCCACACGTTGCCGTCTGCGTCGGTGGCGTTCACCGGGTAGGTGAGCGCGTCGTATATGTCGGGGATCTCAGGTGCCGCAGCGACACGTCCGATCGTGTTGAAGTACGCTTCCAGCGGCTCACGTAGCTCGGCGGCCTTGTGGCCCATCTTCCACGCACCGCGGCTGTCCTTGCCGTACGACTTGATGACACGCAGCACCGCATCCACCTTGTCGCTGAGCGCCCGCGCTTCCTTCGCCACCGCCTTCTCCGCGTTGGTCTGGATCTTCTCCTCTGCGCGCTGCTGCTTCGCCACGTGCAGACCGAGGCGCTGCATGGCCATGGTTAGCTTGCGCACC
>JARGNS010000528.1:0-2214 GCA_029213105.1 Planctomycetota bacterium | reverse complement strand
TAGCTCGCTTGTGCCTCGGCAAACAGCGCGTAGAGCCAGCGCACGAACACGTCAGCCTCATGGACGGTCAAGCCGTAGTAGTCCGTCGTCACGCCGTGTTCATTGGGGTTGGCGTGGGCGGGCGTGTGCCACGATTCGCCGTCTGCGTCGAGGATGAAGTCTACGGCCGCGCCCGCGACAGCACTGGCCGCGTCGATGCCAGCCGGGGCGGGCACGAGGATGCGCCAGTCCTCCTTGTATCGGAGGAGGTACCCCGAGCGCTCCATCCCGCTGCGCGGGTTGAACTGCGCCGGAGTCACGATGTACGCCCCCTCCGCTCCGATGAACTCGTCGGCCGTCTCGACGGCGGCGACCCGGATCATCCGCTGCAACTGTGGCGGCAGGGTGCGGAATAGCGTCCGCGAGTCCAGCGCTTTCGCCGCGGGGGACGGGTCCATCCACGGCGCGTACGGCGGGGCGACGGCATCTGCCGCGTCACCCTCCGCAGGCGCAGAGGCTTGGTTGAGCACGCCCAGCACGGCCTTGCGGTTGCGCCCCGCCCATGCGGCTGTATCAAGCCGCCCTTGCAGCTTGAGGACGGCAATGGTGCCCTTGATGCTCATGTGGACCTCTTCGTCTTGATCATGGGCCTGTATCGCGCGGCAGCCCGTGCCACTGAGCGGGGCACGGGGAAGCCTCCGCGGATCCGCGCATCCACTGCCTTGACGACGCGTCCAGGGGACGTGAAGCTCAGCAGCCCCGCCCGGTCTGCGTCGTCGCCGAAGTCGGCCACAGCCTGCGCTGCGTCCGCAAGCAAGCGCTCCCACGCGGCGGCAGACCGACCTGCGTGCACAGCAGCGCCCCACGTGCCAGGGCGCCCGCTATCACTAAGCCAGCGGAACAGCAGATCGCTGACGCCCGGAGCACGGTCGTCGTGGGGCTTGCTCGGGTCCAGCAGCCACCACCAGCCGGCATCCGCGACGAACAAACTGCCGTCTGCGGGGCGCCGCGCAACCAGAAGCACGTCGCGGACGGCCCAGCCTGCGTCTGCGACGGCGTAGAGCGCCTGCTCCAGCGCGATGATCTCGGCCTTGGATGCGTCGTCGGCTTCCACGATGTCGCCGTACTCGCGGACAACCACGGGCCAGCCGGCGCCGTACTCGGCGTTGTCCACCTCGACGTAGACGGAACGCGGCACGACGTTGACGCCCGCAGCGCGTAGCTCGTCGGACACACCGGCTTCGTGGATCAGGTAGTTGCGCAGGTTCTTGCGCTTCCAAGGTCTGCCGTGGATGTCCGCGCGGTTGCCGACCTTGACGACGGTGCCACCGGGGAACCCGCGCAGCTTGGGGCCGCGGTAGGCAGTGCCGAAGTTGCCGACGCCGAGCCTCTGCCCTGCCTCGCCGTCCACGACGCGCTGCGCGAGGCGCTGGGCCGGTTCATCACCCGCTGCCGGGGTCCACGACGGCAACGCCTTGGAGCCGCCGTAGCGCTCTGCGTCCTCTTGCATGATGGGCAGCCCGTGAGGGCGGGTCGCCCGCGATGGATTCCGCCGGGCCATCAGCGCCGCCGCCGCGAGTGCGGACTGAGCTTCCGGCGCGTGCGGCCGGGGTTGCGGCGGATCTCGATGGGGCGCTTCTCTGCGACCAACTGCCCGTCGCGCACCATGGCCTTGACGATGCTCGGGCTGAACACGCCTCCGCTCTCCTTGGCGTCTTCGAGCAGCCGTCCGAGCTTCATTTCGCCGCCGTTGGCTTTGACGTGTGCCGCCACGTTGACCCGCTTCTTGGCGCGGGTGCTGGGCGCTGTCCCCAGCGTGATCCACACAACCGTGTGGCCCCCTTCTCGGAGCGCTGTCTGGATGTCGTCTTCATCGACGTGGCTGCTCTCCATACCAGCGGCGCTCGTGCGGATGTTGGCGAGCACCATGTCTGCGATGGCGCCTTCGACGCTCTTGACCACGCGCTTGTCGCCTTCGAGGTCACCTGTCTCTTCGCTGCCGAGCACACCGTCGATGAACTCGCGCTTGCGCTCGATGGCTTCGTTGACTTCGTCGTCCAGCGTGTCTTTCGCGTGCAGGATGTTGATGTTGACGCGCGCAGCCTCCTGGCCAATGCGGGCGATCCGATCTTCGGCCTGCTCTTCCCAGGACGGGACGAGCATGCGCTCCACGAACAGGGCATCCGCGGCCCGCGTCAGGTCCAGGCCCTCACGCGCTGCACTGGAGCAGATCAT
>JARGNS010000527.1:2227-2751 GCA_029213105.1 Planctomycetota bacterium | reverse complement strand
GCCCACCCTGGACCCTCGCGCCGTGAGGCTTCCGCCGTGGCAGCCCCCGTCGTAGGCTTCGGCCTCGGATCACCTGGGGGTCGCTCGCGTGAAAGTCGCCATCATCGGGGCCGGGGTGCTTGGCACCGCCATGGGCATCCTCATGCGCCGGGCGGGCTATGACATCGCCGCGGTCTGCAGCCCGAACCGCCGCTCGGCCCAGGTCGCGCGCTCGCTCATCGGAGCCGGGGACGTCGTGGGGGACAACGGCCTGGCCGCCATGGGCGCCGACCTCGTCCTGCTGGCGGTGCCGGACAAGGCCATTGCCTCCGTCGCCATCGAGGTGGCGGCGGGCGGCGCCATGAAGCGCGGGGCGGTCGTGGCCCACTGCGCCGGCGGATTGCCGGCCGGTGTGCTCTCGGGCGTGACGGCCGCGGGCGGGCACCGGGGCGCGATCCACCCGCTCCAGAGCTTCGCGGACGTGGACACGGCCGTGCGGATGCTGCCCGAGACGTTCTTCTTCCTCGAGGGCGACGACGAGGCGG
>JARGNS010000527.1:0-2217 GCA_029213105.1 Planctomycetota bacterium | reverse complement strand
AGCCGCGGTGCCCGAGTTGATCGACGCCTTGGGCGAGTGTGTGGCCCTCGCCGTCGAATCCGGACCCATCGAGGTGGCTCCCGATCTGGCCGCTGCTGCAGCGGCGCTCGACCCCACGACACGCGACGACGAGGCGGTCGACGTGCTGCGCAGCGTCGTGATCGCGCTCGATGGCCGCCCGGTCCAGATCCAGGGGCCCGACAAGGCGCTCTATCACGCTGGCGCGGCCGCGGCCTCCAACTTCCTCGTCACGCTGATCGACTACGCCGTGACGCTGTTCTTCCAGGCCGGGGTGCCGCGCGACGCGGCCCTGGCCGCGCTGCTGCCCCTCATCAAGGGGACCGTCGCCAACCTAGAGTCCGTCGGCCTCCCCGACGCCCTGACCGGCCCGATCGCCCGCGGGGACCTGGGCACGGTGAAGCGCCACCTGCGCGCCCTGGAGAAGATGCCCGGCGACATGGCGCGGCTCTACCGGCTGATGGCCCGCAAGACCATCAGCCTGGGCGTGGCGAAGGGCTCCCTCGAGAAGGAGGACGCCCGCAAGCTCCTCGACCTCCTCGGCGGCCCGGACTTCCCGGGCGAGGGTGCGCCGTAGCCGGGCCGGGAGCCACCGACAACCTGCCGGGGCCCGCGCACCGGCTTCCCGGCTGCAGGGCCGTTGCGTAGAGTCAGGGCGTGTACGCCGACCAACAACGCTTCTGGACCGCGCTGCTGAACCTCCAGCGCACATGGAGTACGGACGACGCGGCCATCGCCTTCATCCCCCCGCGCCACCGGGACTTCGACAACCCGGCGCGCTCCCCGTGGCCCAAGGCCCAGGCGTTCCTGCTCAACAACCTCGAACTCCTCCGCGACAACTACCGCAAGCTCGAGGCCGGTCAGGCGTTGGACTACGACGAGCTCAACCACGGGCTGGCCGACCTCAAGCTGATGCTCCAGCCGTGGACCAACACCATGGAGCTGAAGCGTGCCTCGGCGTCCAAGTCCGAACTCGGCGGCCGCCTCGAGCTGCTGCAGGTCACCTCGAACCTCGATGATCTCAATCCCGGAACGCGCTACATCCGAGCCACGGTGCAGCGCGCCTTCTACTACTTCGCCCAATACGTGGACGCGCGCCTCTCCGATCCGGCCTATCCCGATGTCACCCCCGGCCGCATGCATGTGCAGGTCGACGACAGCGGGGATCTGGTCCTGGTCGAGAGTGTCGTGGAACCGCAGGGAGGTCAGCCGTGACCGTCAGCGCGCAAGATGAGTACCGCAGTCCCCTCGTGACCCGCTACGCCGGCCGCGAGATGCGCCGCCTGTTCAGCGAACGCCACCGCATCGAGACGTGGCGCCGCCTCTGGATCGGCCTGGCCGAGTCCCAGCGCGAACTGGGGCTCCCGATCAGCGCCGAGCAGATCGAGGCCATGCACAAGTCCGCCACGGTCATCGACTTCGACAAGGCCGCGGAGTACGAAGCGCGCTTCCGCCATGACGTCATGGCCCACGTCCACGCCTTCGGCGACGTAGCCCCCGAGGCCCGAGGCGTGATCCACCTCGGCGCCACGTCGTGCTTCGTGACCGACAACGCCGATGCCATCGTCCTGCGCGAGGCCCTCGAGCACATCGAGCGCGGCCTCGCCGAGGCCATCGCCGCGCTGCGTGGCTTCGCCGATCGGACGAAGGCGATCCCCTGCCTGGCCTACACGCACTTCCAGCCCGCCCAGCCCACCACGTGCGGCAAGCGCGCCACGCTGTGGATCCAGGATCTGCTGGAGGACCTCAAGGCGGTCGCACGCATGCAGCGCGGCGTGCCGTTCCTCTCGTCGAAGGGCACGACGGGCACCCAGGCGAGCTTCCTGACGCTCTTCGAGGGTGACGCCGAGAAGTGCGAGCAGCTCGACGAGCTGACCGCCAAGAAGGCGGGCTTCCTCAAGCCGCTGCCGGTCTCGGGCCAGACCTACCCGCGCAAGGCCGACTACACGATCCTCTCCGTGCTCGGGGGCGTGGGCGTCAGCGCCACGCGCTTCGCCAACGACGTACGGCTGCTGTCCGGTCTGCGCGAGATGGCCGAGCCGTTCGAGAAGGAGCAGATCGGCTCCAGCGCGATGGCCTACACACGCAACCCGATGCGCTCCGAGCGTATCTGCGCGCTCTCCCGCTTCGTCATGTCGCTCACGGAAAACGCCGCCCAGACCCACGCGAATCAGTGGTTCGAGCGGACGCTGGACGATA
>JARGNS010000526.1 GCA_029213105.1 Planctomycetota bacterium | reverse complement strand
CCGCGGGCGGCCAGCTTGTCGATGCCGGCGCGCACGTCGCGCTGCTGCGCCGCGCTCGCCACCGGCCCCATCGTGCTGGCGCTGTCGGCCGGGTCTCCCGTGACGATGCCGCCGAGCATGGCCACCAGCTCGGCCTTGATGTCGTGGGCGCTGCTCTCCGGAACGAAGATGCGGCGGACGGCCGTGCACTTCTGGCCCGTCTTCTGCTGCATGTCGAGCACGACGTTGCGCAGGAACATGCGCCACGTCTCGGAGCCTTCCTCGACGTCCGGGCCGAGTACGGCGGCGTTGAGCGAGTCGGCCTCCATGTTGGTGCGCACGCTGTTCGTGATGAGGTTCGGGTTGGAACGCAGCTTGTTGGCGGTCCAGGCCGAGCCGGTGAAGGCGAGCGCGTCCTGGGCGTCCATGCGGTCGAGCAGGTCGCCCGTGCCGCCGGCGATGAACTGGAAGGCGCCCTCGGGGAGGATCTTGCTCTCCACGATGATCTGCGCGATGCGCCACGCCACCAGCGCCGTGGCCGTGCCGGGCTTCTCGATGACCGGCATGCCGGCCAGCAGGGCGCACGCGGCCTTCTCGAGCATGTTCCACGCGGGGAAGTTGAACGCGTTGATGTGCACGGCGGCGCCGAGCAGGGGCACGCGGATGTGCTGGCCCCAGAAGCGGGCCGTGCGGCCGAGCTGGATGCCGGCGCCGTCGGAGACGAAGCCGCGCTCGCCGAGGTCCTTCGCGAAGTAGCTGTAGGCGCTGAGCGTGCCGGTGGCGCCGTCGATGTCGAACTTCCCGTCCTTGCGGGTCGTGCCCGCGTTGGCAGTCGAGAGGTCGAGGAGCTCCTCACGGTGCTCGTGGATGGCGCCCGAGAGGGCCTTCAGCATGGCGCCGCGCTCGGCAAAGGTGAGGGCGCGCATCGCCGGCGAGCCCACCGTCCGGGCGTGGGCCAGGACCCCACCGAAGTCGACGCCCGTGCTGTCGCACGTGGCCATCGCCTCCTCGGTGGTGGCGTTGTAGAGGGTGCGCGGCTCGCCGGTGCCGGCGTGCCAGCCGCCCTGCACGTAGCTCTCGAGGATCGTCGTCATGGCGCGGGTTCCTTGGGCTCCTGGGCCCGGCATCCTACTCGCGCTGGGGCCTGCGGCGAGGGGTGGGCGAGGGGTACAGTGGCGGGGTGAAAGCCGCCCCGCGCCAGATCCTGCATGTGGACATGGATTCGTTCTTCGCGTCCATCGAGCAGCGCGATCGGCCGGAGCTGCGGGGCAAGCCCGTCCTGATCGGCGGCACGGGCCGCCGGGGGGTGGTCAGCACGGCGTCCTACGAGGCACGGCCCTTCGGCTGCCACTCCGCCCAGCCCATGGCCGTGGCCCCGCGGCTGTGCCCGGAGGCCATCGTCCTGCCCACCGACGGCAAGAAGTACGCGGCCGTCTCCGAGCAGCTCTTCGACCTGTTCCGGGATGTGTCGCCCCTGGTCGAGCCGCTGAGCGTGGACGAGGCCTTCCTGGACGTCACGGGCTGCGAGCGGCTCTGGGGCTCGGCGGTGGAGGTGGCGCGCGACCTCAAGGCGCGTGTCCGCGCCGAAATGGAGCTGACCGCCTCGGTGGGGGTGGCGGCCAACAAGTTCCTGGCCAAGCTCGCCTCCGACCTGGAGAAGCCCGACGGCCTGACGGTGATCATGGAGGACGACATCGATCGTGTTCTCCCACCCTTGCCGGTCGGACGCTTGTGGGGCGTGGGGCCCCGGACGGCCGAGCGCCTGCATGCCCGCGGCGTCAAGACCATCGGCGACTTGCGCGCCTGGTCGGAACGCGAACTCGAGCGCGAGTTCGGTTCCAGCGGTGCGCACTACTGGCGGCTGGCCCGCGGGCTCGATGACCGCGACGTCGTGCCGGACAGCCGCGCGAAGAGCATCAGCCAGGAGCGGACGTTCGCTGTCGATGTGGATGACCGCGAGCACGTGCGGGATGTGCTGCGCGGCCAGGTCGAGGACGTGGCCCGGCGCCTGCGCCGCAGCGGCCTCAAGACCCGCACGGTCGGCTTGAAGATCCGCTATGGGGACTTCGAGACCATCACGCGCTCGATGACCTTCGACCGCCCAACGGACATGACCGCGGAGCTGCAGGATGCCGCCTTCACGCTGTTCATGCGGTGGGTGCGCTCGGGCTTCAAGCCCGTGCGCCTGATCGGCATGGGCGCTTCGCAGTTGGTCGAGCCCGCCGACGAGCAGCTCGGCCTGTTCGGGGAGCCCGAGAAGGCGCGCAACAGTGCGCTGGACAAGGCGATGGACGCACTCAAGGACCGCTTTGGTGGTGACGTCATCGGTCGAGGCCTTGCACCCAAGCCGGCACGCTCCGATGGCGACGTGCCCGAGGCCGATCGCAAGTCCTGAAGCCGGTCCGAAGGCCGCCGCGACCTGGGAGCGACGGTCGGGTTCCAGCAGCATGAGAACCCTCGCCCCCGCTCTGTTCGGACTCGTCGCCCTCTTGTTGCTGCCCCTCCTGACCGGACCCACCCCCGCATGGTCCGAGGAGGAGGAGGCCAAGCCGGAGAGCGAGATGTGGAAGCGCCTCAAGGCGCGCGACGCCGACGGCGATGGCGCCATCCGTCGGGACGAGTTCCCCGGGCGCGATCGCATGTGGAACCGCCTGGATGCGGACGGCGACGGGGTCGTCACGCGCGAGGAAGCCGACAAGGCCTCGACGGGCCGGCGCGGGCGTGGGCAGGGGGGCGGGCCCGGCGGCCCGGGCGGCCGCAGCGGCCGGGGCGCCAT
>JARGNS010000525.1:384-2757 GCA_029213105.1 Planctomycetota bacterium | reverse complement strand
CTGTTCGAGCGAAGCACTCGCTTCCTCTTTCGAGCGAAGCACTCGCTTCCTTTCCGAGCGAAACACTCGCGGAGACGTGCCATGCGCACCTGGATTCTCACGACGGCGACCGTGGCCTGTCTGGTCCTCGCTTCCGCCACACCTGCGTTCGCAGGTGAGGACGGCGGGAAGGCCAACCTGGACATCTTCGCCCAGGTGAACCTCCCCACGATCCTCACGTCGCTGGGCGTGTTCGTCGTCCTGCTCATCGTGCTCTCGAAGACGGCCTGGAAGCCGATCCTCGCGGGGCTCAAGCAGCGCGAGGACACGATCCGCAACGCCTTGGACGAGGCGGAAGCGGCGCACGAGAAGGCCAAGGCCCTGATCGCCGAGTACGAGTCGAAGATCGACAAGGCGCGCGAGGAGGCCCAGGCAATCTTCGACGAGGCCCGGCGCGATGCGGATGACATCCGCTCGCAGATCGAGACGGACGCGCGTCAGCGTGCCGACGAGACGGTCGACCGAGCCAAGCGCGAGATCGACCAGCTCACGGCGAAGGCCTGGGACGGCCTGGTCCGCGACGCGGCCCAGATCGCCACCGAGGCGGCCAGCCGCATCATCAGCACCCAGCTCACCCCGGATGGTCACGCCGAGATCGTGGCCGGAGTCGTCAGCGAGTTCGCCACCCAGCGTGGTTCGGGGGCCCAGGGCTGATGGCAGGGGGCCATGCCAGTTCAGGCGGGACGATCTACGCCCGCGCGCTTGCCGAGGCCGTCGAGGCCGAAGGCGGCGCAGCGCTCCTGCAGGACGTGGAAAGCGTGCTCGACTCGCTCTGCGCGTCGTGGGACGCGGATCGCATCCTGCGCAGCTACTTCCTCGCCACCGAGGTCTCTGGCGCGCAGAAGCGCGTCGCCATGGACAAGCTGGTCGAGGGACGCTTCCCGAAGCTCCTCGGCAACTTCCTCAAGCTCCTGCTGGAGCGGGGTCGCCTCGCCATGCTCCCGGAGATCGGCACGGGCTTCCGTGAGATCCTCGACGAAAAGCTCGGTCGCGTCCCCGTGACCATCACCACTGCGGTCCCGGTTCCGGAGAGCGAGTTCCGCTCCTGGACCGAGGCCATCCGCGCCGCGGTCGGCGGCAATGCCATTGTCGACCACGTCGTGAAGCCCGACATCGTGGCGGGCGCCGTCATCCGTGTCGGCGACCGTGTCATCGACGGCTCTGCACGCCGTCGACTTGCAGACCTGCACAACCGCATCATCCAGAGAGGAATGCAGCGACATGCGCTTCAATCCTGAAGAGATCACTTCGGTCATCCGCTCCGAGCTCGAGAATTTCGAGACGGAGGTGGACGTCAGCGAAGTCGGAACCGTCCTCGAAGTCGGTGACGGCATCGCCCGCATCTACGGCCTCGAGAACGCCGGCGCTGGCGAAATGCTCGAGTTCGAGAACGGCGTGCGCGCCCAGGTCTTCAACTTGGAGGCGGGCAGCATCGGCGCCGTCGTCCTGGGTGATGACCGGGAGCTGCACGAGGGCATGACGATCCGCCGTACGGGCAAGCTGCTCCAGGTGCCGGTCGGCAAGGGCCTCGCCGGCCGCGTCGTCGACGCCCTGGGCAACCCGATCGACGGCAAGGGCCCGCTCGACGCCGAGACGACGCGTCCGGTCGAGATGATCGCGCCCGGCATCGCCGGCCGTCAGCCCGTCACGCAGCCGCTCCAGACGGGCATCAAGGCCATCGACGCCATGACGCCCGTGGGCCGCGGCCAGCGCGAGCTGATCATCGGCGACCGCAAGACCGGCAAGACGGCGATCGCGGTCGACACGATCATCAACCAGAAGTCCGAGAACGTGCAGTGCTTCTACGTCGCCATCGGCCAGAAGGACTCGACCGTCGCCGGCGTCGTCGAGGACCTCCGCCGCAACGGCGCCATGGACTACACGACGGTCATCGTCGCGTCCGCGGCCGCCCCGGCACCGCTGCAGTACATCGCCCCGTACTCCGGCTGCGCGATGGCCGAGCACCTCATGTACAACCACGGCGCGCACACGCTCGTGGTCTACGACGACCTCAGCAAGCAGGCCGTGGCGTACCGCCAGCTGTCGCTGCTGCTGCGTCGTCCTCCGGGTCGCGAGGCGTACCCCGGTGACGTCTTCTACCTGCATAGCCGCCTGCTCGAGCGCGCGGTCAAGCTCTCCGACGAGCTGGGTGCCGGCTCGCTGACCGCCCTGCCGATCATCGAGACGCAGGAGGGTGAGGTCTCGGCCTACATCCCGACGAACGTGATCTCGATCACGGACGGCCAGATCTACCTGCAGCCTGACCTCTTCCGCGCCAACATCCGTCCCGCCATCGACGTCGGCATCTCGGTGTCGCGCGTGGGTGGTGCGGCC
>JARGNS010000525.1:0-279 GCA_029213105.1 Planctomycetota bacterium | reverse complement strand
GCAGGCGCAGCTCGATCGCGGTATCCGCATGGTCGAGATCCTGAAGCAGCCGCAGTTCCAGCCCATGCACGTCATCGATCAGGTGACGAGCATCTTCGCTGCCGCGTCCGGCCACATCGACAAGGTGCCGGTCTCGCGCGTCGCGGAGTACGAGACGAAGCTGCTGACGTACGTGAAGGAGAACCACGCTCCTTTCCGCGACGCCCTGCTCGAGTCCATGAAGCTCGACGACGACGCCGAAGCCGAGCTGAACCGCATCTGCGCGCAGTTCACCGAGGC
>JARGNS010000524.1 GCA_029213105.1 Planctomycetota bacterium | reverse complement strand
CGAGGCGCTCGGCGAGGGCGCTCGCGCCTTCGAACGCAACCACGCCCGACGGGCTGTCTGCCCCGTCGCGCGCACGACTGATGTCGGCGCGCAGGGTCTCGTCCAGGGTCGTGATGGAGGCGAACATGGGCGCAGCCTAGCGCGGGATGGACGGCGGCCGCATTCGAAACGGGGCCCCTTCGTCTCCCGACGGACGAGCCCCGTGCGCCGGGATCCGCCGGAAGTGCACGCGCCTCTCGACGCCCTCGCGGGTAGCGTGGTCGCGACCGGGAGGAACCGCCATGCGCCGCATGCGAATGTGGATCTCCCCGTCCGCACGGACCTGGCCCAGGGGCACGCGGCCCTGGACCTGGTCAAGGCGATGCTGCGCGACCCGCTCACGATCGCTCCGACGATCGACGGCTTTGCCGGCGCCATCGCGCAGGCAGACCAGCAGCGGCACGCCCCCCTGGGGGCGCTCGTCGCCGCGTACGACCGCGCCCCGTGGGATGGGGGCCCGTCGCGTGCTCGCTTCGCACGCGACGCGGCGGGCACAAGCCGCATCGACCTGGCCATCGCCGCCGGCACCAAGGCACATCCCGCGCCGGCGCCGACCGCTGCAGCGCTCCTGGCGCATCTCGAAGGCATGCTGCGTGGGGGGGCGGCTCCCCTCAGGCTCGTGGCGGATGCCGGGGTTGGCGTTGAAGCCGTGATCGCCAGCGACGATCGGCACCGGCTGCTGCGGCGCTACCTCCCCGAGCAGATGGCGTGGCACGAGGTCTTCACGTCGCCCTACCCGGCCGATGTGGACACGCAGCTGGCCGCGGCGCTCGAGACGGCAGGCGACGCCCACATCCATGCACTGGGGGCGCGCATCCCCGTGGGCCAGGAACTCCAGCGCTGGGGGGAGACCTTCCGTGATCCGGTCCGCTGGCTGCAGGCGCTCCCCAAGGACTGCTTCCCCAAGGACAAGCCGCTGGTGAAGGACACGCCCTACGGTCGGATTGCGATCGGCACGCTTCAGGACGACGTCTACGCCGGGGACTACGCGGCCTTGATCGATCCGGGCGGAAACGACCGCTACGTGGCTTGCCGCCTGGGCGCGGCGTACGGCACCGAGAACCGGCGCGTCGGCTTCTTCGCCGATCTCGGGGGCGATGACCTCTACGACTGCGCGGAGGTGAACTTCACCCTGGGGGCCGCCATCCTCGGCGTAGCCGCGTTCCTCGATCTCGGCATGGGGGACGATCGCTACCGCGGGGGGCACGCGACCCTGGGCGCTGCCATGGGCGGCGTGGCCGTGTTCTACGACGACGGCGGGAGCGACGTCTACGAGGGCAAGACCTTCACCCAGGGGGCCGCAGGCTTCGGCGTCGGTGTGTTCCAGGACGACGCACGGCAGGAACGCCCCGAGACGAGTGCCGACGAGGGCACGAAGGACCCTGTCGATGTGGGACTCTTCGACAATGACCGGCTGCGGGCCTGGTCGAGCGCGCAGGCCTTCGCGCGCTGCCACGGGATCGCGCTCTGCCTGAATGCGCGCGGCAACGACGTGTACGAAGCCGGCGGCGTGTACCTGCATGCTCCACTCTTCGCCGATCGCTACCAGAGCTTCAGCCAGGGCTTCGCCATCGGCGAGCGTGGGGTGGACTACGCCGGCGGTATTGCGCTTATCGCCGACTTCGAGGGGAACGATCGCTACCTGGGGGACATCTACAACCAGGGGGTCGGCTACTGGTATGCCGCGGGCCTGCTCTACGACGGCGGAGGCAACGATCTCTACGAGATGACCCAGTACGGCCAGGGCAGCGGCATCCACCTGGCTGTGGGCGGGCTCGTGGACGTGGCCGGGAACGACACCTACGTGATGCACGCGGGCCTGGGGCAAGGCGGGAGCCACGACTATGCCGCGAGCGTGCTGCACGACCGTGGCGGCAACGACCGCTACCACGGCTCGACGTCCTGCAACGGTTGCGGCCTCACGAACTCCGTCGGTCTGCAGATCGACCGCGCGGGCAATGACACCTACGGCGCGCGCAGCAAGAGCGGCATCCTGCTCGATCTAGAAGGCACCGACGACTACCTGGGCGTGATGAGCGACGGCGAGGTCTGGCGACACACCGACATCGGCGTTGGACTCGACGTGACCCCGCCCGCCAACGAGGACCCGACACCCAAGCCCGAACGCGACCCGTCCGAGATCGCGATCCCCAAGATCTGTGCCTACGAAGGAGAGCTCACGCAGGAGGTCTTCGACGAGCTGTGGGCTATCTCCGTGCGCTGGGAGGTTGGCGAGAACCGCACCATCGTGCCCAAGGCGCGGGAGCGGCTGATCGCGTTCGAAGCCGCCATTCTCCCGATGCTCGACGCCGTGGTGGAGACGGACCAGTCTGGCCTCGAGCTGCGCGCCTTCGTGGACGTCCTGCGCGGCCTGTCCACCGGTGGCGCGGACGCGGAGGTGACGACGTTCCTTCGCCGCAACGGCACCGCCGAGAGCGAGCGCCGGCGCCGCATCGCACTGCACCTCGTCGGTGAGCTGAAGCTGATCGCACGGATCGACGTCGTGCTCCTGGCTCTCTCGGGCGACGATCCAGGGCTGGCCCGTCGCGCGGCAGCCGTCCTCCCAAAGCTCGAATCCGACGCGGGGAACGCCACGCTCGTCGGCTGGCTCTCCGGCGACGACGCCCGCGCTCGGGCCACCGCTGTAGCCACGCTCCTTGAGCTCAAGGCCGACGTCTACGCCGAGCTCCGCCCCCTGCTCGACTCGCCCGACTTCGCGAT
>JARGNS010000523.1 GCA_029213105.1 Planctomycetota bacterium | reverse complement strand
GACGGTCCCCGGCCGCGCCGACTGCACGCGCTGCCACACCTCGCCCGCCGGCTACATCCTCGGCTTCCGGAGCGAGCAGCTCGATCGTGTGCACGACTACGGTGGGGCGCGCGAGAACCAGCTCGAGGCGTTCGCGCGCATCGGCTGCTTCGAGGGCGAGCCGCGCACGCGCCCGGCATGGCCGGGCTTCGATACGCCGGACGCCGATCCGACGGGCCAGGTCCGCGCCTACCTCGCGGCGAACTGCGCGTTCTGCCACATGCCCAAGGGGACGGGCAACGCACGCATCGACCTGCGCTACGAGACACCCCTCGCGCGGACGAATCTGCGCGGGGAACCCCCGGGGCAGGGAGACCTCGGCGTGCGCGGCGCGCTGCTGGTGAAGCCCGGCCAGCCCTCCAAGTCCCTGCTCTACCTGCGGATGCTGCGGCTGGACGCCAAGGGCATGCCGAACCTCGCCCACAACGCGGTCGACAAGCAGGCGACGGCCGCCGTGAAGCGCTGGATCGCCGGGATGCGCTAGGCCGTGCGCGCGCCCAAGGCCTGCACCTCGGCCGTGGCGTGGCGTACATCGGCCAGGCGCCGCAGGAGCCTGCGCTCGTAGCTCGTCGCCCAGACGGGCCCTTCGAGGGCGAGCCAGCGACCGTCGAGCACGCCGCGGTGACGGGCGTGGGTGGTCATGGCCGTGAGCCAGCGCACCGCGCGGCGCAGGCGCTCGGGGTCGGGCGTCGGCAGGGCACCCGCGTCGCCGCGCAGCCGCACCACCATGTGGACCGCCGCCGGGGCCACCGCCAGCGCTGCGACATCGAGCTCGAGGAACTTGTGCGGTAGCTGGTGGGCGTAATGGCGTACGACGAGACCGAAGCGTGTGAGGCGCAGCGCCCGAGCCGTAGCCGAGCCGAGGCGGCAGGCGTCGTCCGCGGTGCGGATGCACACTCGGTAGTACGCCAGGCCGCGGTAGTGGAAGCCGTGCGAGTCCGGAGACGCGGGACCGTGCGGGTGAGGGCGCATGCACCCACCTCGTCGGCAGTCGAGTCGCGGTCACATGATCGTCGACCGGGTAGAGGCGCGCGCCAGCTGTTGGGCACCCGCGCTATCGCACCTGGACGCGCAACTTGGGCGCGTTGCGGATCTGGATGCCTGTGGTCACCGGAGCACCGATACGCAGGTAGCCGTGAGCGTTGTCAATCAGGATCCCGCTGGGAAGGCCAGCCCCGCCCGTGACGGAGTCGAGCTCGATGCCGAGCCCGAGGGAGGGCATGTGCGCCGGGGGATCGAGGAACAAGGGGGCGCCGCCGATCGTGTTGACTGCGCCGCCACCGACCGTGAGGTTGAATGTGGTCCCACTGCCCTTCGTGTCTACGTAGATCCCCGTGCCGGAGGCATTGAACACATCGAGGGTGGAAACGCTCAAGTCGCCGGTGGGATCCTCAAAACGCAGCCCGTCTCCATCGACTCTCGTGCTCGCGTCCACGCCGACAGCGACACTGCCGCCGGCGACGGTCTGGATTCCCATGACCTGCGGATCGGCGTCGAAGGTGATCTGCTCGAAAAGAACGCCGCCGCCACCGAGCGTGCCCAGTGCCCGAACCTGATCCAGGCCTGTCACGAACGACGAGTGGAGGGCCTGGCCAGTCACGCGTACGGCCTTGTCACCAGGTGCGGCAGTGAAGTCGCTGCCCTCGATGTGTAGGCGTAGCTGATCCACACCGCCCGTGTCTGTCGTTACGAGGCCACCCGTGAACGTGCTGTCCTCGAGGCCCAGGGTCAGTGGTGCCGTGCCGGACGCATTGGCAACGACGGCCTCCGCGGTCGAGTGCTCTACTATCCACCCCCTCAGGGTGGCGGTCATGGGGGTAGTCCCGGAGTGATCCACGACCACCCCGCGTTGCACCATGCCTACGGCAC
Organism: Planctomycetota bacterium; assembly: GCA_029213105.1. GTDB lineage: Bacteria > Planctomycetota > PLA2 > PLA2 > JAEUHO01 > JAHEIK01. The sequence goes on along the minus strand of JARGNS010000523.1, from coordinate 854 downwards.
CTTGCGCGCTGCGTCCGGCGAAGCAGCGCGTGGCGATCACATGGGTGTCCTCGAGGTAGAAGGCGTCCTCGGCGGTCACGACCTCGACTCCATCAAGCGTCAGGGTGGGATACCCTCCAGAAGCCTCCAGGCCCCGCTGGCCTGGAGCGTCGATGAGCAGATCCGGGCCCGCCGCGTCCCCACAGGTGATGCCGGAGCAGTCCTCGAAGAAGATCGCCGAGTCAGACGGGTTACGGACCGCGACACGATTCAGCACGATTGGGCCAGTCACGGTACTGCCCACAATACCGTGGCCAGAGGTGCCTTCGATGTCGAGCCCCTCGATCGAGCAGCCCGAGGCTAGGGTGACGCCAGGGCCCATGGTGTTGGTGACAACCGGGCGCGCGCCCGCCGGGATGAGGGGCACGCCGTCTGCAGCAAGGTCCGCGCCTGCCCCGACGAGTCTCGGCCCCTGTTGGAGCTCGACACCTCCGTCGTAGCGGCTGCCGGTGCCCTCGGCCAGGTAGATGGTGTCGTCGAACTGCGGCTCTCCCGCACCCCCGCTGGCGTTGGCGGCGTTGAAGGCGTCGAGATTCGGAAAGGGGGAGGCTTGGCGGCCATCTCCCGGGACGCCATCGGTGTCATCGACGAACCAGATCATGCCCGTCACAGTGATCGTAACGGTTGCGGTTTCGACGTTGGTGTAGGTGAACGAATCCATGCCCGTGAAACCGGCCGGCGGCACGTAGTCAAAGGACCCGTCGGGAGCCACCGTGACGGTTGCTCCCTGGAGCGATACGGAGTCGAATGCGGTGACCACGCCGCCGCCGTCATTCTCCAGGAGGCCGGCGGCGGTATCCATGATGAGGGTCGTA
>JARGNS010000522.1 GCA_029213105.1 Planctomycetota bacterium | reverse complement strand
ACGGGCATTGCGGGACCGCTGCCCACGCCCGACGGGATCTGCGTCTCCATCGATGGGGGCGCGAACCCGGACGCCAAGCCGCTGCACCTGCATCAGTACGCGGTCATGGCCATGCACTATGCCAAGGCGGCGATGGGTATCGACGAGCCGCGCATCGGCATCCTCTCCATCGGGGAGGAGGAGACCAAGGGCAACCGCCTGGTCGCCGAGACGTGGGAGCTCTTCCGCAGCAACCCGCTGCCCAACTTCATCGGCAACATCGAGCCCCACGCGGTGTTCGAGGGGGGCGCGGACGTGATCGTCTGCGACGGGTTCACCGGCAACATCCTGCTGAAGGCCGCCGAGGGCATGGCCGCCTTCATCATGAAGGCCGTGCCGCGCGCCCTGGGTGCCGCGGGGATCGAGGGGGATCCGCGCGTCCTGCTCGGCGCCCTGCTCGAGACGGTGGACGACTCCCAGTACGGCGGCGCGCCGCTGCTCGGTGTCGAGGGGGCCTACCTCATCGGCCACGGCCGCAGCGGCCCGAACGCCTACAAGAACGGCGTGCGCGCCATCCGCTCCTACGTGAACGGCCGGACCGGCGATCACATCGTCGAGGCCATCGCGGGCATGAGCGAGGGGTCCGACGCATGAGCCACACGGCGCTCGTGTTCCCCGGCCAGGGAGCGCAGAAGGTCGGGATGGGCGTGGACGTCGCCGATCGCTGGCCCGAGGTCAAGGCCGCGGTCTACGACCGTGCGGCCGAGGTGCTCGGCTACGACCTGCTGGCGATCTGCCGCGAGGGCCCCGCCGAGGAACTCGTCCGCACGGACATCCAGCAGCCGGCGATCCTGGCGGCCGGCATCGCGTGCTGGGAGGCCTGCAAGGTCTCCGGCGCCATCGAGGAGTCCGACGTCGGCGTGGCCTTCGGTCTCTCGCTCGGGGAGTTCACCGCCCTGCAGGCGGCCGGGGCGCTCGAGCTCGGCGACGCCCTCGCGCTCGGCCGCGAGCGCGGGCTGGGCATGCAGGCCGCCAGCGAGGCGAACCCCAGCGGCCTGACGGCCCTGCGCTGCGAGGCCGAGGATGCAGAGGCTGTCTGCGCCGCGGCGCGCGAACAGACCGGCGGCACCTGCACCGTGGCCAACCTCAACGCCCCGGGCCAGGTCGTGATCTCGGGGGACACGGCATCGCTCGACGCGGCAGAGGCCATTGCGAAGGAGCGCGGCATCCGTCGTCCGACGCGGCTGCCCGTCGCGGGCGCCTTCCACAGTCCGCTCATGCAGATCGGCGCCGATCGCCTGGCGTCCGCCCTCGAGGGCATCGAGATCCACACGCCGCGCGTGCCGGTCATCTCCAACGTCACGGGCAAGCCCACGAGCGACCCGGCGGAGATCCGCGCCAACCTCGTGGCCCAGGTCACCAGCCCCGTCCTCTTCATGGACTGCGTTCGCAGCGCCATCGACCTCGGCGCCACGCGCGTGGTCGAGAGCGCGCCGGGCAAGGTCCTCACCGGGCTCGCGCGCCGCATCGATGCGGACGGCAAGCTCACCTCCCTCGTCAATGTCGACTCCGCGGAGGCCATCGAGGCCCTCGGAGCCGCAGGAGAGCCTTCCGCATGAGCGCCTTCGAGAACGTCTCCGTCCTTGTGACCGGTGGGACCCGCGGCATCGGCCGGGCCATCGTGGCCGCCTTCGCCCAGGGGGGCGCCAAGGTCACCTTCACCGGGACCAACGAAGCGGCAGCCGCCGAGGCCTCCGCCGCGAGCGGCGCCCCCGACCAGTGCCACTTCATCCAGGCCGATGTGTCGAGTGCGGACGGCTGCCAGGCCGCCGTGGACGCCGCCGTGGCGTTCGGTGGGGGCCTCGACGTCGTGGTCAACAATGCGGGGATCACCCGCGACCAGCTCCTGATGCGCATGAGCGAGGAGGACTGGGACCGGGTCCAGGACGTCAACCTCAAGGGGGCGTTCCTGACCACCAAGGCCGCCGCCAGGCGCCTCATGAAGAGCAAGCGCGGCCGCCTGATCAACATCACCTCGGTGGTGGGGATCACGGGCAACGCCGGCCAGGCGAACTACGCGGCCAGCAAGGCCGGCCTGATCGGCTTCACGAAGGCCGTGGCCAAGGAACTGGCCGGCCGAGGGGTCACCGCCAACGCGGTCGCCCCCGGCTACATCCAGACGGACATGACCGCCGATCTGCCCGAAGGTGCCGCGGAAGGGCTCATGAGCCTGATTCCGCTGGCCCGCATGGGGACGTCCGAGGACGTCGCCGGGGTGGTGACCTTCCTCGCTTCCGAGGGGGCCGGGTATGTGACCGGGCAGGTCATTCCTGTGGACGGCGGAATGGTCATGTAGAAACTGTGGGATCCAAACCAAGGATCCCGTTGGTCAAAACACCCACCGGGGTTGAGCGGACGCCGTAGGGCGCCCAAGGAGGACAGCGTGAGCGACGTGCGTGACAAGGTCATCAAGATCGTCTGCGAGCAGATGGGTCAGAGCGAGGACAAGGTGAGCGAGGCGACCTCGTTCATCAACGACCTCGGTGCGGACAGCCTCGACACGGTCGAGTTGGTCATGGAACTCGAAGACGAGTTCGAGATCAGCATCCCGGACGAGGAAGCCGAGAAGATCAAGACTGTTGGTGATGCCGTCAAGCACATCGAGACCTACCTGGAGAGCAGGAACTAGGTCGGATGAGTGCACGTCGGGTCGTCATTACCGGTATTGGTACCGTCAACGCCTGCGGCAACGACGTCGACACCTCCTGGAAGGCGGTGCTCGACGGCGTGAGCGGGATCACGAACATCA
>JARGNS010000521.1 GCA_029213105.1 Planctomycetota bacterium | reverse complement strand
GCCGGCATCCAGCGCGCCGAGCGCGGCATCCACCGCCGAGACGAGCGCCGCCCCCTGCAGCGGCTTCGGCGGGGTCAGCCGGATCACGCGCTCGTGGATCGTGATGGCCAGCCCCCCCGCCGCGTGGCGCAGCTCCACGAAGGTCGCCGCAGGTTCGTAGTCGAGGGTCCAGCCCGCGGGTTCGGCCTCCTCGAGATGGTCGATGAGCGCTTCCACGTCGAGGCGGGTATCCAGCTGCAGATCGAGTCCGTCGAACGAGGCCCCGAAGACCGCGTCGAAGCCAGGGCGCGACAGCACCTCCGGGCTGCGCAGGTTGATGACGTCTCGGCGAACGCACGCCGCGCCCGGTCCCGAGGCGCGCTGCCCGATCGTGATCACGAAGTCGAAGTCGGGCGTGGCGATGGCTGCCGCGTCCGGGTCCTGGGTGAGCTCGAGGTCCTTGCGGCGGTAGCGGAAGTGCGTACGCAGCTTCCCGTAGACGGCCTTCAGCTCCTCGGCGATGTCGTCGGCGGCGAGCCGCTGCAGGAACGCCGTGGCGCGCGGCGTCACGGCATCGGGCACGCGGTGGCCGTACTTCTTGTCGAAGGCCGCAAACTGATCGGCGCGGACCGAGGTCTCGGACCAGAGCGAGACGCCCGTGATGTTCTCGTGCATCAGGCCCAGGCCTGCACTGGCGGTGGCATCGGCCACGGTGCGCTGGGCGACGGTGAGGTCCCCGCCCCACGACACGGGCTCCTGGGCCGCCCGGTCCGTACGCAGCCGGTGCACGGACGCGGGCACGGCAACCGCGAGGTGCGCCTGGACGTCGTGCGCGGTCAGGACGCCCTCCGCACCAGCCGACGCTCCGCGCAGCGCGGCCTGCAGCTGGCTGCACCAGATCCCTTCCCGTGCCGTGCCGTCGCGGTAGGAGAACTGCCGCGGCCCGCACGAGAGGAGCGCGGCGCCCGCCCCCGCCTCGCCGAAGTGGGCCTGCAACTCGTCCGCCTCGTAGCCCGCCGCGAAGGCGGTGGGCGCCTCCCCCGCCGGGCCCGGGTGGCTGACGTCGAGCAGCAGCAGCAGCCGGGCAGCTCCCTCCGACGCGGCCAGCAGGGAGGCCAGGGGGACCGCCGTGTGCTCGAGGTCGTGCGCCCGGGCATCGGCCCCCAGCAGCAGCGTCCCCCCCTCGCCTCGGGCGGCATGCCCGACGAACGCCAGGCAGAGGGTGGCCTCGGGGGGCGTCGTCCGGAGGAGCCCGCGCAGCGCGCTCTCGATCGCGGTCTTCGTGGCCGCGCCGTCCAGCAGGGTCTCGCACACCTCGTAGCCCACGGCGGCCAAGGCCGCGGCCACACCGGCCCCGTCCCGGCTGCCGAAGGGCACCGGCGGGATGTGTTCGTCGGTGTAGGTCTCGACGGCGATGACGAGAGCGCGGGCGTGCGCCATGGTGGTTTCCGGAGAGACGGGGCGAGCGGCAGACGCAGGGCTGCCCCGCGGGTCCCCCAGCGTAGGGCCACCGGACGACGCCATCCGCGGGAGGCCGCCCTCCCCGGGAGGCACTACTTCTTCGTCTGCACGTAGACGCCGGTCCAGTCCTCGGGCGGGGGCTGCTGGGCGTAGGCCGCGGCGCGCGCCGCAAGGATGCGGGCGGGCGCGTCCTCCGCGCCGAGGCGCGTGAACGCGGCGGCCGCCTCGTCGAAGCGGCGCTCGAGGTAGAGGGCGAAGGCCGCCTCGTACGCCCGGGCCTGCTCGAGGCGCGCGTCGGCGACCTCCCCGGAGCGCCCGAGCAACTCATGGACGGTGCCTCCGGCCTTGCGACCCACGACGGCCGTGCGATCGATGGCGCGCCACACGAACGTCTCGCCGGTGGCGTCGCGCACGTCCTGGCTGGCCAGGATCGAGGTGCCGTAGGCCTTGTTCAGGGATTCGAGCCGCGCGGCGAGGTTCACGCCATCGCCGATGACCGTGTAGGCGAAGCGCTCCGGCGTCCCGATGTTGCCCACGACGACGTCCGCCGTGTGGAGGCCGATGCGCGTGGAGAAGTCCGGCAGGCCGCGCGCGCGCCAGTCCGGCGCGGCCTCGGCAAGCGCGGCCTGCACCCCCAGGGCCGCCTCGCAGGCGTGGCGCACATGCTGCGCGTCCGCACGGGGCGCGTTGAAGAACGCCAACACGCCGTCCCCGATGAACTTGTCGATGGTCCCCGTGTGGACCTCCACGGCGCGCGTGAGCACCTCCAGGTACTCACCCAGGGCGCCCACGAGCCGCTCCGGCTCCATGCCCTCGCTGGATCCCGTGAAGCCCGCGACATCCGAGAAGAACAGTGTCAGGGGTCGCTGCACGCCCCCGAGCCGTGCCTCCTGGCCCTGGGCCAGCAGGTCCCGGACCAGGTCCGTCGGGACGTAGCGGCCAAAGGAGCGCAGGCTGGCCTTCATGCGCTCGGAGGCATCCGCGACCACGGCGATCTCCCGGATGCGAGAGTCCAACCGGGGCCGCTCCCCCAACTCGAACGCCCCCACCCGCTGCAGGTCGCCCGCGATCGAGTCCAGCGACTGCGCCACGCGCCGCGCGAGCAGCTTGGCCGCCGCGACCGCCAGAAGCAGGAGCAGCCCGACGGCAAGCAGGCCCGCCAGGAGGTACCCCCCGAAGTAGCCGATCAGTTCGTCATCGGGCACCACCAGGGCATGGATCCAATTGGGCACCCCCTCCGGCGCCTGCCGGCTGATGCCCACGTGGTAGTCCACGCCCTCGACCTCCACGCCGAGGGAGTGGAGCACGCCGGGTTCCAGCCCCGCCATGCCCCCGTCGAGTCGGCGGAC
>JARGNS010000520.1 GCA_029213105.1 Planctomycetota bacterium | reverse complement strand
GAGACGAAGACCATCGAGGTTGGCGACTTCGCCATCCAGCGCCTGCCGGTCACGTTCGGGGACTACGCGGACTTCTTGGTCGCGGTGGAGGCGGAGCAGGGCATCGAGGCCGCGGCGGAGCGTCTTCCGCGGACGGACACGTCTGATGGCGCGTACATGAAGCGAGGAGAGGGCGGGGTGTATGGACCCACAGCCAACCTCCTCGAAGGTGCTGCTCTCGAGTTCTGCCACGAGGCGTTCGGCGAGGGCTTCGAGGAGAGGATTCCCGTGATGGGCATCACGTGGGAGGATGCCGTGGCCTACTGCGCATGGAAGACCAAGACTACGCGCGAGACCTGGCGCCTGCCCAAGGAGGAGGAGCGCGAGAAGGCCGCCCGCGGCGTGGACGGGCGTCGGTTTCCGTGGGGCGATCTGGAGGACGCGAGCCTGGCCAAGTGCCGCGAGTCGAGAGAGCACTCCACGCAGCCGGAGCCGGTCGGCGCCTTCGAAACCGCCGTGTCTGTCTACGGCATGGCTGACGCGGCCGGGGGGATGTGGGACTGGACCGATTCGTGGTTCGATCATCGGGAGACATCGCGCGTTCTGCGTGGCGGGGCCTGGGGTAATCCACCGGCGAATCTACGCTGCACGACACGCCTCGGCCTCCGGCCCTCGGACCGCGACACGGTCAACGGGTTTCGTTGCGCGAGGGGCCTCTGACTCTGGCCCTCTCTGTCTGGCAGGGGCTTTTCCCGCGTTGAGCGGGAGCGCGGAACCGAACGCAGTGAACGCGCTTCGATGTCTCTCAGCGAATGTCGGAAAGCAGACGGGTCATCCCATCGCTCGCGTTTCGCTACACGCCCGCAAGGAACCGCCTTCTCGTACGCGCCATGAATGCCTGGGGATACACACTTCCGTTCCCGGCATTTCCCATGATTTCCTGTCAGCGTGTGCGGGAATGATGGCAAACGCAAAACGCATTGGCTGGGCTTCGTGAGCGCCGACTCCGCGTGGTGTCTCGTTCACGCCACGTCCTACATCGGCGGTTGATGGGCTCGCCGTCTCGCGTGGCAGGGCCTTGGAGCCTCTTCACCGGCCGTGGGGGAGCCATGCCTGTCGCCGAGTCGGGCGGCGCAGTTCGGGGAGGCCTGTCGTCCTACTTCACGGTGCCCACCAGGAACGCGAGGAACTCGGTCGACGTCATGTAGCCATTGTGGCGGGCCAGGATCTTGCCTTCGCCGTCGATCATCCAGATGTCGGGCACACCGTGAATGTCCAGGTCCCGGACGGCGTCGGGATCGCCCTCGACGTCGACCCTCAGGAGCTCGAACCCGGCCAGCGCTCGAACGACCTGCTTGTCCTTCAGCGCCGTCTGCTCGAACTTCCGACACAGGTGACAGAAGGGCCCGCCGAAGTCGATCACGAGAGGGACCCCTCGCGACCCTGCTCGGGCCATGGCGTCCCGAAGGGCCGTCGACGTGGGATTGCGCAGGTGAGTGATCTCGATCGTGCCTGCCGGTGCCGCGTTCAGGACTTCGGGTGTGTAGCCCATGTCCTTGATCGTGGCCAGGATCGGAGCCGTTGACGCTCCGGCCTTCAGTTCGATCGAGAAGGTCTCTGTTGGGATGTCGAACTCCGCACGGGCTACCTGCGGGAGGACGCGCACGGCGTCCACGACCGAGTTGGGTCACCCCAGTCAGGTGATCCCGAGCGACGTCACCATGCCCCTCGCGCGGACATGCAGCGTGGTTCCGACACGCGAAGCCGTGTGTTCGTGCTGCACCTCGTCGCCGCACGCAGTGAGCGCGAGGAGCGCGGCCATCAGAGCAAGGTGAAGCCGGGTGTGTCTGCGCATCGCCATCGGGGTCCTGGGCGTTCAAGGTCTAGCGGAGATCCGGGGGTGGGGCGTGTTCTTGCGGTGCCTGTCTTCTCACGGCCGGGCCGGGGGACTTCGTCGTGGAGGACCTCCCTTCGGATCTGAGGCTACCGGGCTCGCTAGTCCTTGATTCGTGTACGCAACCGCACGGCCCCGTGCAGCAGGGGGTGCGGCCTGCTCTCCACGAGCCATGGGGCCCTCGCGCGCACCCGGCTCTCCTTCGTGGCAGAGCCCGTCGTGGGAGTCGTCCGCGAGACCCTCCACCCCGACGGGCGCTACGCATCGGGGGTCGTGCCTGTGGGTGCGTAGCGCGGCTCCGAGCGGTGCCGCGCGGCCAGCCCCTTGCAAGTGTCGCGCGTGCGGTAGCATGACGCCGATGGCCACGACCTACGACGATGCCCGCGAGCACCGCGGGACCCTGCCCGCCGACCTCCCCCGCAAGGCGGGCGCGACGCACATCGGGATGTTCTTCGCCTGGTGCGCCCTGCGCGGCCTGACCAGCGAGTGGCACGGCCGACTGGACCCCGACCGCATCGAGCGGCTGAAGCGGCGCGAGATCACCGGGCGCGACTACGTGCTCGACTACCTCGACGGCAAGCTCGAGGACGAGCACCTGACGCCCGCGGGCCAGGCGTTTGCCGCCGCGTACGTGGCTTCGGGGCGCTACCTCGAGGACTACACACGTGTCCTGGCGGCCGACCTCGAGAGCCCGTACCACGTGCCCGATGGGTGGGAGGCGTTCGACGAGCTCGTGCCCACCCTGGATGCGGCCCACGGCGTCGAGCCGTCGGCGAGCCCCGCAGCGGGGCACGCCGTGCCGGCCGCAGTCGCGCCGACGCCGACGCCCGCGCCGGACGCGCAGGCCGCGCGCCTGCCCGAGCCGCCGGTCGAGGCGGTGCCTGAACCCGAGACCGAGGTGGGCCGCGGCATCGACGACTACGGCATGC
>JARGNS010000519.1 GCA_029213105.1 Planctomycetota bacterium | reverse complement strand
CAAGCGGCTCAAGCTGATCGAGCAGATCCGCCACTCCGAGAACGACCCGGGCTGGCTCGTGATGGACGTGGTCCCGGTCATCCCGCCGGACCTGCGTCCGCTGGTGCTGCTCGAGAGCGGCAACTTCGCGACCAGCGACCTCAATGATCTCTACCGACGCATCATCAACCGCAACAACCGGCTCAAGAAGCTGATGGACCTCAACGCCCCCGAGGTCATCATCCGCAACGAGAAGCGGATGCTGCAGCAGTCGGTGGATGCGCTCTTCGACAACGCCCGTTGCCGCCGCAGCGTGCTGGGCTCCAGCAACCGCCCGCTCAAGTCCCTCACGGACATGATCAAGGGCAAGCAGGGCCGCTTCCGCGAGAACCTGCTTGGCAAGCGCGTCGACTACAGCGCGCGTTCGGTCATCGTCGTCGGCCCCGACCTCAAGCTGCATCAGTGCGGCATGCCCAAGAAGATCGCGCTGGAGCTCTTCCAGCCGTTCATCATCCGGCGTCTGAAGGAACTCGGCTACGCCGACACGATCAAGTCCGCGAAGAAGATGCTCGAGCGCAAGGACGAGGAGGTCTGGGACATCCTCGAAGAGGTGACCCGCGAGCACCCGGTCCTGCTCAACCGCGCACCGACGCTGCACCGCATGGGGATCCAGGCCTTCGAGCCGACGCTCATCGAGGGCAACGCCATCCGCTTGCACCCGCTCGTGTGTGGCGGCTTCAACGCCGACTTCGATGGTGACCAGATGGCCGTCCACCTGCCGCTGTCCTACGAGGCGCAGGTCGAGGCGACCACGCTGATGTTGTCCACGAACAACATCTTCTCGCCCGCCAACGGCGGTCCGCTCATCGCGCCGTCGCAGGACATCGTCCTCGGCATCTACTACCTGACCGTGGACTTCCCGCGTCAGCAGGTGAAGGTGCCGATCTGCGCCCACAAGGAAGAAGTCTTCCTGGGCTACGCAGAGGGCAAGTTCCACATGCACGACAAGGTCAAGCTGCGCCTCGACGAGGGCACCAGCGTGGCCACGGAACCGGGCAAGTGGGAGGCCGTAGGCCTCATCGAGACCACCGTCGGTCGCGTGTTGTTCAACGACATCCTTCCGTTCGGGATGCCCTTCTACAACTACACGCTGAACAAGAAGAAGATCGGCGGTCTCATCAGCGACTGCTTCAAGCTGCTCGGCAAGGGTACGACGCTCCGCCTCCTCGACGACGTCAAGGAGATGGGCTACAAGTCGGCGACCCGTGCCGGCCTCTCGTTCGCCAAGAACGACATGCGCGTGCCGGAGGAGAAGGTCGCCATTCTCGCCGAGGCCGAGGCCGAGGTCAGCGAGATCGAGACGCACCTGCAGCGCGGTGAGATCACCCGCGGCGAGCGCTACTCGAAGATCATCGATACCTGGACTCGCGCCCGTGAGGACGTGGGCCGCGTGATGATGAAGTCGCTCGAGGACGATCACCGCGACGGTGTGCCGTATCTCAACCCGATCTTCGCGATGGCCGACTCCGGCGCTCGTGGCTCGGTCGAGCAGATCCGCCAGCTGGCGGGTATGCGCGGTCTGATGGCGAAGCCGTCGGGCAAGATCATCGAGACGCCCATCAAGTCGAACTTCCGCGAAGGCCTGCACGTTCTCGAGTACTTCAGCTCGACGCACGGTGCGCGCAAGGGCCTGGCCGATACGGCGCTGAAGACGGCTGACTCGGGGTACCTGACGCGCAAGCTGTCCGACGTAGCCCAGAACGTCGTCGTGACGACGCACGACTGCGGCACGCTCAACGGCATCAGCAAGGGCGTCGTCTACAAGGGTGACAAGCTCGAGGTGTCCCTCGCCCAGGCCATCCACGGCCGCGTGGCGCGCGACACGATCATCGACGTCGTCACCGACGAGGTCGTCGTTCGCGAGAACGAGGTCATCAACGAGGAGATCGGCCGCCGCATCGAGGGTATGGGCTACGAGAAGGTGCGCGTCCGCTCGGCGCTGACCTGCGAGGCGGCCAACGGAACGTGCCAGCTCTGCTACGGCATGGACCTCTCCCGTGGCAAGCTCGTCGAGCTGGGCCTCGCGGTCGGCATCATCGCCGCCCAGTCCATCGGTGAGCCGGGTACGCAGCTCACGATGCGTACGTTCCACATCGGTGGTACGGCGACGAAGGGCGTCGAGGAGTCCGAGATCCGCGCGACCAGCTCCGGCAAGATCCGCTTCCTCGACCTCGAGGTCGCCGAACGCGACAAGGGCGACGTCGTGGCCATCAACCGCAACGGTGAGATGCTGCTGCTCGACAGCCGCGATCGCGAGCTGGACCGCTTCGTGGTCCCGCTGGGTGGTGCCATCAAGGTCGCCGACGGCGCGAGCGTGCGCGAGAAGAAGGTCCTCTTCACGTGGGACCCCTTCAACGTGCCGATCCTCGCCGAGCGCGATGGTGTGATCCGCTTCGACGACATCGTCGAGAACAAGACGATGCGCGAAGAGATCGACCCGGGTTCGGGCGTGAAGCGCTACGTGATCATGGAGCACAAGGGCGACCTGCACCCGCAGATCATCATCGAGGACGACAAGGGCACGCCGATCGCGCTCTACCCGATCCCCGAGCGTGCTCACCTCGAGGTGCTCCCGGGCAGCAAGGTCAAGGCCGGTATGCTGCTCGCCAAGACGCCGCGTGAGATCACGGGTACGCAGGACATCGTCGGTGGTCTGCCGCGCGTGACGGAGGTCTACGAGGCTCGCCGTCCCAAGGAGCCCGCCACGCTCGCCGAGATCGACGGCGTCGTGGAGCTCGGCGAGACGCGTCGCGGCAAGCGCACGATCATCGTCC
>JARGNS010000518.1 GCA_029213105.1 Planctomycetota bacterium | reverse complement strand
CTCTCCGAGACCCCGCCTGCGGCCCTCAAGCAGCGGCTCACGTTCCATACCGCCGAGGTGGAGGACGAGGAGCACATCGGCAGCGGCCTCGAGGGCATCCTCACGGGCCGCGTGACCGCGGTGCGTCCGCACCCCGACGCCGACAAGCTGCGGCTCTGCACGGTCGAGGCCGGCGGCGAGCCCATCGAGGTGGTCTGCGGGGCCCCGAACGTGGCCGCAGGCCAGGTCATCGCCTACGCGCCGGAGGGCACGACGCTCCCGGGGGCGGAGGGCGAGGCGCCGATCACCCTCGAGGCGCGTGAGATCCGTGGCGTGCTCAGCCGCGGCATGATCTGCAGCGAGCGCGAGATGGGCCTGGGCGAGAACCACGACGGCATCCTGGTGCTGCCGGAGGACACCGCCGTCGGGGTACCGCTGATCGAGGCCGCGCCGATCACCGATACCGTCTTCGACATCGACCACGTGTGCATCACCCATCGTCCCGATCTCTGGGGCCACGTGGGCTGGGCGCGCGAGGTCGGCGCCCTCGTGGGCAAGACACCCACGTACCCGACCCTGGCCGATCCCGAGTCGCTGCCCCAGGAGGGCGAGCCCTTCCCGATCGCCATCGACGACGCGCAGGGCTGCCGGCGCTACGTCGGCATCGTGATCGAGAACCTGCAGAACGGCCCCTCTCCCTTGTGGCTCCAGCGGCGCCTCGAGGGCCTGGGGGTGCGCAGCATCGACTTGCTCGTGGACCTCACGAACCTCGTCCTGCTCGAGCAGGGGCAGCCGCTGCATGCCTTCGACCTGCGCCACGTGCGCGGGGGCGAGATCCGCGTGCGCGCGGCGAGGCTCGGCGAGACCATGACGACGCTCGACGGCCAGGAACGCAAGCTCGAGCCGGGCGACCTCGTCATCGCCGATGGCGAGGGCCCCGTGGCCCTTGCGGGCGTGATGGGCGGCGCCGACAGCGAGGTGCGTGGCGACACCACGTCGATCCTGCTCGAGGCGGCCACGTTCGACCCCGTGCGCATCCGTCGGACTGCGACGCGCCTGGGCCTGCGCAGCGAGGCCAGCTCGCGCTTCGAGAAGAACCTCGACCCCGAGCTCGCCATGCAGGCGGCGCTGCGCTTCACGCAGCTCTGCCTCGAGCTGTGCCCCGGCAGCCGCGTCACGCGGCCGGTAGGGGATTGCCATCCGCGGCCGCACGTGCCGTTCGACATCGACCTGCCCTACGGCATCGTCCGCCGCCGCCTGGGCCTGCGCATCGGCGACTTCCGCATCCGCGGCATCCTGACCTCGCTCGGCTTCCGGGCCGTGGAGCGGGGGGAGTGCATTCGCGTGACGGTGCCTTCGTGGCGCGCCACGAAGGACATCGAGCGCGCGGAGGATCTCGTCGAGGAGGTCGGCCGCATTGCGGGCTACCACCGCCTCTCGCCCGTCGCGCCCATCGCGCCGATGGTGCCGAAGCGCGCGCGCCCCGTGCGCGTCCTCGAGCGTCGTGCGGCCTCCGTGCTGAGCTTGGAGCGCGGCTACGCCGAGGTGAAGCACCGCAGCTTCTACGGCGCCGAAGACGCGGAGCGCATGGGCCTCGGCGAGTCCGACCACCTGCGGGTGCGCAACCCGAGTTCCAAGGATCACGACCGCCTCATCCTGACGACAGCGGCGGGGCTGTTGCGCATGGCCGTGGGCAACCAGCACCGCGAGCCTGCGGGCCGTCTGTGGACCTCGAGCCGCCTGTTCGTGCCGAGGGCCGAGGGCCTGCCCGAGGAACACGCCGTGCTGGCGATGCTCTCGTGGGACTGCCAGGACGACGACGCCCAGCCGGGCGGCCAGTTCCTCGCGCTCCTGGCCGATCTGGAAGCCATGCTCGATCGCATGGGCATCTTCGGCCTCGAGAAGGGCAACGGCGCCCACGCGTTGATCTCCGGGCTGCCCGACCCCGTCTGGCTGCACCCCGGCCGTCGGGCCGTGCTGACGCACGGCGACGACACGCTCGCCGTCGTGGGCGAGGTGCTTCCCGCCGTGGTGCGGGCATGGGGCCTGGAGGGGCGCGCGGTTGCCGCCGAGATCGCCATGGCGCCGCTCGTCGAGCTTCTCGATCAGGGCGGCAGCCGCTACGAGCCCGTGCTGCGCTATCCCGTCGTGCCGTTCGATGTGGCGGTCGTCGTGCCGCGCACGACGCCCGCGGGCGACGTCCAGGCCGTCATGGCTGCGGCCGTCGAAGGCCACGTGCGCGACGTGCGCGTGTTCGACGTCTACGAGGGCGAAGGCATCGAGGAAGGCCACCGCAGCCTTGCCTTGCGCTGCGAGCTGTTTGACAGCGAGCGCACGCTGACGCCCAAGGCCTCCGATGCGCTGCGTGCTGCGATCACCGACGCGTTTGCGACGCGCGGCTGGAGCGTGCGCGGCGGCTAGTCGTGCGCGCGCACGCGTGGCGTGTGCATCCCGTGCGCGCCAACACGACGCAGGGCGCAGAGGCTTCGCGTGTGCGCGCCATGCGCGCGGTTGAACGTGCGTTCATCCGCAAACGCGGGACCGAAAAGCGACCTGCGCGACTCGGACGAATGCTGTTCACGACACTGATTTCCAACGGTTGTCCGGCTGCACGAAGTGCTATGGTCGTTGTTGCGCCGGCACGGGGTCCACAAGGTCCCTGGGCCTACTCAGCGTCATGGATTCCGCTTATGCGGAAGGCCTAGAGCCTGCTTCCCTTTGGCTTCGTGCCATCGGGCTTTGCGGGGTCGAATCCTTCGCTGGCGAGCCCACCTGGAAAGATGGGCTCAGACTGGACTACAAGGGTTCCGTCCGGCGAGTTGGGTGGCAAGCAGC
>JARGNS010000517.1 GCA_029213105.1 Planctomycetota bacterium | reverse complement strand
GGCGATGAGGTGGATCTTCTTCGCGCCGATCTCCTGCTCGAGCGTGAGGAGGAACCGGTGGAGGTGCTCGACGGTCCAGCCGACGTTGGCCTCGTCGACCGTGTACTTGCCCTTCTGGCCCTGTGATGGCCACGAGTACGCAATGGCCGCCCCCTGGAAGTCCAGGTCGTAGGCGATCTGCCCCGTCCGGATCACGGCGTCCTCGAACGAGACGTTGTAGCCATGCACGAACACGAAGGCGTCCTGATCCGTGCTCTGGGCCACGACCGCCTTCACCTCGGCGAAGAACGCATCGGCGCGCTTGCGCTCGACATCGAGCGCCACATTGTGCGCGGCCGGATCCTCGAACCAATCCGCCTTCCAGAACGACGGTCGACTCACCTCGCCGATCACGCGGTCCGGCGGGATCGTGACGGTGCAGGAGCCGAACTGGAGTACGTCCTCCAACTCAGGTTCGCCGCCGGTCGCGAACGGCGTGATGAAACGCTCCCCACCGAAGAGCCGCCCCTGACGCTCGAGGTCCTGCTGGATGTCCACGCACTCGTACACGCCGTTGGCCACGAGCAGGGCCACACCGACGCCCCACAGGATCCAGAGCACGCGCACACGACCTCGGAACTCGTCTTTCGTCATGTGGGCGAGCGACCGCAGCAGCAGCAAGCCGCCGAGGAACACGCCGAGCGCCCAGAAGAACTCTCCGGCGTAGGACCAGGGCGTTGGAACGAACTCCGCGCGGTCGGTCGCGAAGTAGACCGTCACCTGGTCCGCCGCGCCGCTCGGCACGGGAGCAGGCGTGGGCAGGGGCGGGGCCGGCACGTCCCGCGGCTGCACGTCCGTCCCCTTGTCGGGCGGCGGCATCGCCTTCTCGCCACCGCAGCCGGTGAGCACGAGGAACATCAGGATTGCCAGTACGGCCGTGCAGCGATTCATGGGCCCATCCTACCGATCGAGAGCGAGGTTGACCTGGGGCCGCGACCCCTCGTCCAGCGCCTTGTCTCCGGAGGGGCTCGGCCGCTCCAACGCGAGCGTGATGACACCACGCGAGGGCGCGCGCGCGAGCAGAACCTGCAGGTCGGATGCGCGCCGCACGGGGTACTCGTGCAGGCGGTGCTTGTGGAACCAACGGACCTCCCGCAGCAGCAGCCCCTTGGGCACCCCAGCCCACGCCGCTGGCGAACCGGCACGGGCACCCGTGACACGCACGTCCTTGGCGCCCTCGTCCGCAAGCAGGAGCCCCGTGGCGTACTCCGAGCGCGGGATGACCCGACCGTGCGAGCGCGCCTCATTCGCCAGGAGCAGCGGCGTCTGCTCGCGCTGCACCGTGGTGCCGCGCGCGTAGCCCGCCGCGTGGTGCTCATGGAAGACCTGTCCGGTCCTGTGACGGATGGCGATCATGGCCTCGTCCCACCCGACGATCCCATCGAGGTTGCGATCGAGTCTGCCCTTCCTCCTGGGCGCCAGGCGTGGTGTCACGGCGAGGGCCCGCACCAGTCCCTGGGTGAAATAGCCGCCCTCCGTGGTCCCAAGCGCCACCTGGCCACGCGACGCCGCGGTGATCTCGATTCGCCCCGTGTGGCGGAAGAAGAGATCCCGGAAGGTGCGCGGATCGTGCGGCGGTGCCCGGTCATCGCCCTCGCCCACCCAGGGCCCGTGGTACGTGCTGCAGACGTCCGTCAGGATCACGGCCAAGCGGGGATCGCCTTGCGCGACCCAGGCGCGGAGCGTGTCCCGGGGGACCCAGTCGCCATCGGGCAACTGGATGTCGGGGCCGTCCTTGCCCCAGCGGCCGTGGCCCGCGAAGTAGAAGACGCGCGCGCGGTTGCTGGAGGGCCCCTGCCTGCGGTAGTGCGCCTGGATGCGCTGGCGGGTGGCCCCGGTCATGCCGCGCAGGACGGTGACCTTCAGCCGCGGTGCGGGCACCCCCACCCGGAAGAACCACTCCATGATCGAGAGGTCTTCGTCCACATGCCGGCCGATCTTCGGGTCGTCCGTGTCGGCCACGACCAGCACATCCAGCACGGCGGCGTCGTCCGCCACCAGCGCGGGCGCGGCAGACTTGGACCCGGCAGGCTCCTCGCCGGCGGCCGCACTGGCGAGCAGGAGAAGGCAGGCAAGCAGGAGCGTCGTACGCATCGCCCCCTGCTGCAGCAATCCCGGTGCCGCTCGCGAGGGCGATTCGTCGTGCCCCGCGGTCAGACCCTGGGGCTGGTTCCCCACCCCCTGCGCGTGAGGTCGCCCCGCTAGCCCCGCCGCAGGGCCCGTCCGCCGAGCACCACGAGCCCGGTGGCGAGTACAAAAACGACCCCCAGGGGGAACAAGCGCTCCGGTACGGCATCCAACTCGGCTTGGAGACGACGCACCCGAACGGCGGGTGACTCGAAGCCAGCTGGGTCACGCGCGTCACCGGCAGCGAGTTGCGCCTGCCAATACGCCAGGGAGTCGGTCGTCTCGGCCCGACCGTGGAGCTGGATGCCGATCCCCACCGCGCAGAGCAGCGCGAGCGCGGCCAGCACGATCAGGGCCCCGATGAGGCGCACCCGGTGGTATCCACGGATGGGGTTCACGGTGTCGGGTCCGCCTACGCCACGCGGTAGCACTGGCCGGTCTGCGCGCCTTCGACACTCTTCGCGTAGGCGCGTGCCGCCCGTACCGCCGGCACCGGCTCGAAGCCACGGAAGAACGCCCCGTAAGCCTCCATCGCCTCCTCGATCACGCCGGGGCTGACGACGTTGATGCGCTGGCCGCGCGGCATCTCGATCGCCGCCGCCATCACGAAAGCATTGACCGCCCCGTTCACCATGGATGCCGACGTGCCC
>JARGNS010000516.1 GCA_029213105.1 Planctomycetota bacterium | reverse complement strand
GGACGGCATCGTGCTCGAGTCCAAGCACGTGACGGTGGGCGAGGACGGCATCGATGTCGCAGGCTCGGGGAGCAGCGCGCACTACGACTGGTCGCAGGCCGAGTGGGTCCGCGCCCGCGGCCGCTGCGTGTTCGTCAAGCTGCAGGGCGCCGAGGTGCTGCTGCTCTGGCCGCGGCGTGCCGTGCCCGCCGACCTGCTCGCCGCGATGCAGGCGCACGTGCAGGCAGAGGGCGCCGCATGAGGTGCCTGGTCGTCGCCGCC
This sequence comes from Planctomycetota bacterium, assembly GCA_029213105.1. Classification (GTDB taxonomy): domain Bacteria; phylum Planctomycetota; class PLA2; order PLA2; family JAEUHO01; genus JAHEIK01. Next base: position 2,564 of record JARGNS010000516.1, on the reverse strand, counting down.
GTCCTGCTCGGCCTGCTGGGGCTCCTGCCGCCGTCCTCCGCCCGCGCGGACGACGACGGCAAGGCGGGTGGTTCCGTCGCCTTGAGCGTCGCAGGCCTGAAGGTCCGCCCGGTGCCGCGCGCCCTGCGCGGTGCCAAGCGCGGCTTCGCCACGTTCTACGAGCGCTACACGACCCTGGAGGGCTTCACCATCCAGGCGTCGCAGGGGCCGCGGGACGAGGCGCTGCTCGAGGCCGCCTGGATCATCCGCAACATGCTTGCGAAGCGCCGCGACATCCTCGACACGCTGCGCTGGCGTGGCATCCGCTTGAGCGTCATGGCGCATGACGAGTGGACCACGAACGTGCCCGAGCACGCCTCCCTGACCCCGGCGAAGTGGTGGGACTACCGCGCGCGCGGCCTGGGGCCGGGGCCGCGTCGTCCCGTCGTCACGTGCGCCGAGGAGAACCTGCTCGGCTTCCGTGGTGATCCCTACGCGGGCGAGAGCATCCTCATCCACGAGTTCGGCCATGCGATCGATCTCGAGGCCATGCGCTACCTGGAGCGCGGCTTCGCCGCCAAGCTCGAGGCGGCGTACAAGGCTGCCCTTGCCGCCGGTCTGTGGCAGGGCAGCTATGCGGCCACCAACAAGGAAGAGTACTGGGCCGAGGGCGTGCAGAGCTGGTTCGACGCCAACGGCGGTGCGCGCAGCCTGCCGGGCGGCGTGGACACGCGCGAGAAGCTGCTGGCCTACGACCCGCGGCTCGGTGCCCTGCTCCGCAAGGTCTTCGGGAACAACCCCTGGCGCTACGTCCCGGCCGCCAAGCGCCTGGGGCGTGGCCATCTGCGTGGCTGCGATCCCGCGACCCTTCCGACCTTCCGCTGGCCCGAGGGGCTCGCGGACTGGTACTGGGCCTACGAGCAGAAGAAGGCCACCGGCGAGGGACTCCTCGTCCTGGAGAAGCTGCCGGCGGCCTCCGCGCCGAAGCGCTCTCCGGTGACGCGGTCCGAGACCCGGGTGCTCTTCGTGAACGAGAGTGGCGTCGACGTCCGCATCTACTGGCTGGGCTACGACGGCAAGCGCAAGCCCTATGGGACGCTGCGGGCGGGGGCCTCGGAGGAGCGCGCGACCCTGGCGTTCCACGTCTGGGTCGTCACCGACGACGCGGGGCGCGAACTCGCCCGTTTCCGTGCCGGCAAGGCAGCGGGTCGAGCGGTGATACGCGCCCCCGACGCCACGAAGTAGCATCCCCCGATGCCCCTCGACCATGCCGTTACGACGCGTCTCGCCGACTGGCGCGACAAGCTGATCGACCTCTCGCGGGCCAACCGCCTGCTGAACTACAACCCGGCCCGCGCCAGCGCCGTCCGGATCGTCGAGGAGGATCCGCGTGAGATCGCGGACCTGATCCTGGCCAGCAAGACGCTCGGCTTCGACGCGCAGGTGGAGAACGCCGAGCCGCTGCCCGAGGGCACGCTGCGCACGGGCGACCAGCGCCTGCAGACCAACCTGGCGGAGGACAAGCTCCGCAAGGTGCTGACGCGCCTCTACCGCGAGTCGCGCGCGTCGATCGAGGAGCAGGGCTTCAACACGCTCTATCTCGCGCTCGGCATGCTCTCGTTCACGACGCCGGAGGACCCCGCCGGCTTCCGCGCACCGCTCCTGCTGCTGCCCGTCGAGATCCTGCGCCCGGGGGCGCGCGCGCCGTTCCGGCTCCGCGCCTACGACGACGAACCCCACGTCAACCCGGCTCTCGTCCTGAAGCTGACCCGTGACCACGGCGTCTCGCTCGACCTGCCTTCCGAGGAGGTGCCGCTCACCTACGGCGCGGTCCTCGACGCGTTCCGTCCGGCGCTGGCGGGCCTGCAGGATGCGGCGCTCGACGACAGCCTGTTCCTCGGTCTGTTCTCGTTCGCGAAGATCCCGCTCTATCACGATCTCCTCGAGCACGAGGAGACCATCGGCGCCCACGCCATCGCCGCGTCCCTCGCGACGGGGCAGCCACTTGACCAGGGTGAGCTCGGTCTGCCGGTGCCCGCGGAGGTCGAGGAGCGCCTCGCCGTCGCGCCGGCCGTCCAGATCCTGGATGCCGACAGCAGCCAGCAGGCCGCGATCGTCGCGGCCCGCGATGGCGCCAGCTTCGTCCTGCAGGGGCCGCCCGGGACGGGCAAGTCCCAGACGATTGCGAACATCATCTCCGAGGCACTCGCGGCCGGTCGCTCCGTGCTGTTCGTCAGCGAGAAGATGGCGGCCCTCGAGGTCGTGCAGCGCCGCCTCGAGCAGGCGGGCCTCGGTGCGTTCTGTCTCGAGCTCCACAGCCGCAAGGCCAACAAGCGCGAGGTCGTACGGAGCTTCGAGCGCGCCTGGGCGCAGTGGTCGGAAGCCGCCGGCAAGGAGGAGGGGCGGCTCGCCGAACTCGCCGAGCTGCGCGCCCTGCTGCAGACCTACGTCGACGCGTTGCACGAGCCGTGCGGCGCCGCCGGCTTCACCGGCTACGAGATCCTCGGCAACGCCGCGCGCTACCGCGCCGTGCCCGCCTGCCCCTTCCCGATCCACGATCCGCTCGGCATGGACAAGCGAGCCCT
>JARGNS010000515.1 GCA_029213105.1 Planctomycetota bacterium | reverse complement strand
CACGGCGCCCTGCACCGCCTGCCGTTCGAGGCGAGCATCGTGCGACACGGTGACCAGGGCCCCGTGCACTGGGTCGATCAGGCGCCGCCGGTGGCGTACGCGCCCTCCGCGTCGGTGCTGGCGTGGCTGCGTGGCCGCACGGACGCGCAGGGCGCCCGCACCGCCGGCGCGCTGACCGCGCTAGGCGATCCCGACTTCGGCGGCACGGCGATCCGCCGCTGGCCGACCAGCGGCGTGATGCTGGAGAGCGTGGCACCCGACGGCGCCGGGGCGCGCGCCGGACTGCGACCGGGGGATGTCATCGTGGGCGTGGGCGGCGCCGCGGTCACCGACACCGCGGGCTTCGTCGCAGGGCTGCGATCCGCACCCAAGGGTGGAACGGTCGGGGGCGACGCCGCTGGACCTCGCGGTGCCCGCCGGCACCCTGGGCATCCGCATCGCCAAGGAGCCCCCGGCCACCGCCGGCCCCAAGCTCGCCGTGCGGGTGGCCACGCGCAGCGGCGCACGCCACGGCACGCTGGCGCCCCTGCCCGGCTCCCGGGCGGAGGTCGAGGCCATCGCCAAGGCCTACCAGCACGCCCGGCCGGACGCGGAGGTGCGCATCCTCCTCGGGCCCGACGCGACCGAGGCCGGGCTCGTCGCCGCCGTCCCCGGCGCCCGGATCCTGCACCTGGCGACCCATGGCCTGGTCGACGAGGGAGGCAGCGCCTCCTTCAGTGCGCTCGCCCTGACCAAGCCGCGGCTGCCGGTCCCCGGCGACGACGGGTTCCTGACGTTCGCCGACCTGCTCGGGCGCTGGCGCGCGCGGCTGAAGCACACGGAGTTGGTCGTGCTCTCGGCTTGCGACAGCCAGCGCGGTCGGCTGGAGGCCGACGAGGGCATGCTCTCCCTGCCGCTCGGCTTCAGCTTCGCCGGCTGCCCGCGCGTGATCGGGAGCTTGTGGCGCGTGGATGACGAGGCCACGGCACTTCTCATGGCGAGCTTCTACCGTCGCTGGCTCGCGTCGCCGCAAGCCGGCGCCGCCGCCGCGCTGCAGGCCGCCCGACGCGAACTGAAGCAGAACCATCCCGACCCGCACCACTGGGCACCCTTCGTCCTCCTCGGCGATGCCCGCTGAGAGGCGCCTTCCTCGTCGTGCTCCTGCCGTCCGTGGCTAGAGCGTGATGATCACGTAGCCGCGGTAGGCCGGGCCGCCGATCTGACGGGCCGCCTGCTGCAGCACGTAGCCCGTGTCACTCGTGACCTTGCCTTCGAACACGACCTTGCCGTTGGCCACGACCTTGATCGGCTTGTCGAGGTCGAGGCGGCCGTCGGCAAGGTGCAGCTTGAAGCGTCGCACGTGCCGACTGGTCACGAGGATGGTGTTCTCCTCGCCGATCAGGGCTGCCACACGCCCCGAGGGCAGGCCGTAGCCCAGGGCCTTGGGGCGCTCGACCGTGCCAGCCCCCGTGGCGCGCGGCCGCACCTTCAAGGTGTGCGCCTCCTCGCCGCGGCTCACGCCGAACACGCCATCCCGGTCGGTCATCGTGGCCAGCGCGCGCACGAGCACCTGCATCGCGGCCCGGGCATCCTTCAGCTCGATGCCGTCGACGCTCGTGATGATGTCACCGGCCTCGAAGCCCGCGTCGGCGGCCGCACTGCCCTCTTCGACGCTGTCGAGCTTCAAACCCGGGCCCGCGTAGCTGCGGTCGAGGCGTACACCGAGCTTCGGGCGACCGGCGGGATCGGGCAGCGGCTTGTTGCGACCCGCCTCGGTCGACGGCGCTTCGGGGTCGACACGCAGGATCTCGACCCATGCGAGGCGGCCCTCGCGCTGGGGCACGGCCGTCTCCCACTGCACCTCGACGGGCGCGGCGACGCGCGGATGGGCCTCCCAGAACGTGCGCAGGGTGTCCCAGTGCTCCGGCAGTACCTGGCGTACGTTGTGGCCGGCCTCGGGCAGGTCGATCCACGTGAGGTCGCAGCCGGCCTGCTTGACCTCGGTCATGAGGGGCCTCATGCGCGCGGAGGGATACAGCGAGTCCACGCCGCCGCTGTAGGCCAGCACCGGGCGCGAGCGCACGTTGGCCGGGAAGGTCGGGCCGCCCGCCAGGCGCGTGACGCCCGGGTGCGCCATCAGCGGCAGGAAGCAGCAGTACGGCTCGGGGTCGTGGGCGAGCAGATGGAAGCAGCCGCTCGCGCCGTCGGAGAACCCGGAGACGGCCACGCGGTCGGCGTCCACGCGCCACTGGCGGGCGAGATCGGCGAGTGCGCCGCGCACGAGCGCAACCCCGTTCGGCGTCCACCACTCCGCCCCCGTCTGCGTGGAGGGCGCGAGGACGAGGAAGCCCTCCTGATCGGCCAACTCCCCCATCGTCCGGATGCCCGAGGCCCCGCCGCCGTCTTCCTCACGGGAGACGCCGCCGTGCAGCCAGATGAGCACCGGCCACGCCTTGGCGGCGTCGTAGCCCGGGGGGATGCTCGCGAAGATCGTGTGCGACACGCCGTCGGCCGTCGTGCGCTTCCACGTGACGACCTTGTCCTTGGCCCCATCGAGCTTCCAGCGCCGCGCCCTCGCGGCCGCCGCGGCCACGACCTTGGCGTCGCGGTGCTCCATGGCCAGCGTCAGGCCCAGGGCCGCGCGCTGCGCATCGTCTTCCTCGGCGAAGAAGGCCTCGAGCGCCTTCGTCAGGGTGGTCGGGTCGTCCTCGGCCCGCGCGGGCGTGGGCATCAGGACGGCAAGCAGGGCGAGCAGGAGGATCGGGGTGCGCATGAAGGCTCCGGGGGAAGGCGGCGGACCGGACGCTACGCGAAGCTGATGTCCTGCCCATCCTTGGAGTCCTTCACGAGGA
>JARGNS010000514.1 GCA_029213105.1 Planctomycetota bacterium | reverse complement strand
CCCGGGACCGCGCCCGTGCCGCCGATGCCACCCGCGGCCGTAACGACCGACGTGGGAGCGAGCAGGATCTTGTTGGGCGTCAGGAGGCGCAAGCCGCCACCCGAACCGCCACCACCGCCACCACTCGCGTAGTACGTCTGCCAGTTGGCACCATCGCCACCGCGACCACCGGCTGCGTTGAGCTCGCCGAGGATGTTGATGTCACCGCTCGAGGTGATGTCGAGGAAGCCACCACCGGCACCACCACCGCCACCCGAAGCGACGTAGCTGGTGCTGTTGGTGAAGGTCCGGCCGTTGATGAAGCCGGCCGAGCCACCGCCCGAGCCCGCCTCGGGCTTCTGGAGCTTATCGCCCGAGTTGCCGGTGCGCTCGTAGGCGTCACCGCCCTGGCCGCGCGGGGTGAGCCGCAGCGGCCACGTGGTGCCACTGTTGCGCTCGCCGTCGATGCCGGGCTCGGCGTGACCGGCGCCACCGCCCGCGGCGGAACTGCCGTCCCAGGGGCTGGAGGTCGTGGCACCTGCGGGCTGACCGGCGCGACCAGAGCCGATGCCGTCCTCGCCGACGCCGTTCTGGGCCATCGACCAGTCGTAGTCGTCCGAGCCAAGGCCGGACCAGCCGTCATCGCCGTACGCGGCGTTCTGGTTCGGCGTGAGGGCCGTACCGCCGTTGCCGCCACCGGCGACGCCGGTGCCACCGGCCGAAGCCTTGGCGCCGTTGTAGCTGGTCCCGGCGGCGCCATCGCCGCGCGGCGAGCCGCCCTGGTTGTCACCGCGGACGAGCAGGCGCCCGCCGCTCTCGATCGTGACGTCGCCCTGGACGAGGATGATCGCCGGGTTCACGCCCACGATGCGGACCGTGACGCCCGAACCGATGCTCATGGAGTTGAACTCCCAGATCACCGCCTCGGAGCCGTCCGTCCCGTTGTTGCAGGTGTTGAAGGACGCGCCCGTATCGAGCGTGGTGTCGGTGACCGGGACGAAGTCGTCGGCCGTGCCGTCGTTGGGCTGGCGATCCAGCAGGCACGTCGAAGCCGGCGTCTCGGGCAGGCTCGGAAGCGTCTGGTCGGCGCCGTTGTCGCCGTCACCCGCGAAGAGCATGTAGGCCTGGACGCGCTCGGGTGCGCGCGGATCCGGGTGGATCGCGGCGGTCGTCGAGGCGTCGATGTAGGCCGTCTCGCCCTTGTTCTCGATCGTGTAGGTGCTGCTCGACGCCGCCAGGTTCTCCGTCGTGAAGGAGATGGCCTGGGGCTGCATCGGCAGGTTGCCGAAGTCCGTGATGCCGAAGGTCAGCTGGACGACGATGAGCGCGTTCTCGGGGAACTGCGGTGCGCCGTTGGCGAAACCGAAGAGCGGCGTGGCGACGATCCTCGTGCCACCGAAGTCCTGGACGACCTGGATGTCGCAGAGGATGCGGCGCGGTGCGCCGGCGAAGCTGGTCGTGCCGACCGAGCCCCACGTGGTGAAGTCGTTCGGGACCTGGTCGGACGTGAGCCCGCCGTTGGTGCCGTCGCTCGAGAAGCCGGAGGTCTTGCCGTTCGGGGCCACGGCGTTGACCGCCGGGTTGCCCTGCTCGTACATGTCCACGAGCACGGTCTGGTCGTTGACCGAGCACGGGTCGAGGTTCTCGGTCATCACGATCTCGATGCGGTTGCCCGCCACGACCGGGACGGCCTGGTCGCCGTTGGCCGGCGAGCTGAAGTCCACGGCCGGACCGACGCCGGGGATCTGGTCGGCGTACTTGTCGGGATCCGTGTCGGCACGCGTGAAGAACTCGTAGGTCTGCGTGCTGCTGAGTGCCTGCCCCGCCTGGTTGCGGATGGCGAACTCCTCCGGGAAGCCCATCAGCTGGACGCGGTACCGCGTCGAGGGCTTGAAGCCGCTGTCGGACTGATCGCAGAGCGAAGCGAGACGCGGCTCGAAGACAACCGTGGAGCCGATCGTCTGGAACGTCCCGGCGACCGTCAGACCGAAGGCGTTGCCTTCGCGGATCTGGATCGAGGCGTTGTTGATCGTCGAAGGATCGAGGCCCTCGCTGAACTTGAACTCCAAGCGCTTGTTGAGGACCACGTTGTCCACACCGGCATCGGAGAAGGTCAGGAGGACGAGGCCGCGACCCGCGCCCTCGCTGCCACCGGCACCGCCACCACCGCAACCGGCCATGAAGGCGGTCACGGCCGCAATCAGGGCGAGCGTCAGGAGCGAGCGGCCCCGGAAGATGTTCGTACTCGTACGCGTCATGTCGTTTGACTCCCGTCGGGCCGTCGGCGCCTATTCCAGTGCGCCGCGAACCCCTGTCCGCCCACCGACTCGCGGCTGGCATCCAGACTGTTGCGCGGAATCCTACCCGCGAGGCCCCCGGGTTCACATCCTGGGGACACGCAGATCTCTCGGTCGGGCAACTGCAACCGAGTTGCCAACGGGCGCTCGGGGCCCTCGTCTGCCCCCGATTTCGCGGCTCGCGCCAGGCACGCCCGCCGCCCCCGCCCGAAAGACCAACGCAACCCCTTCTGTGCCAGAAGGTTACGCCCCCCGCGCCCGAGCAGCCGCTGGCGGCCGCTGACGCGTCGTCCTCGTGGGCGCGCAGGCCGCGCAGACGGGACCTTGGGCCCTCAATCGCCTGCACTGTGCGAAAACGCACGTGCGGAAGCACGCTGCCCCAGCCGGGCGCGGGCGCACGACGCGCCCGCCCCCCCGCCGGGGCGGGAGGCTGCGGGCCGCCGATCGCAGGGCTACTGGTCGCTCTGGAAGCGGATCGTCCAGTTGTCGAGCCAGTGGCCCGGATCGACCGGGCCGATGCCCGAGGCGAGGAAGATGGTGATCCGCAGCTGGACGTACTCA
>JARGNS010000513.1 GCA_029213105.1 Planctomycetota bacterium | reverse complement strand
GGGCCTGGAGATCGTCGTGGTGGACGCCGTGCGCGATGACGCGGAACTCCGTCGCCACTACGCCTCGGCGTCGTGGCTGCTCGCACCCTCCCTGCACGAGGGCTACGGCATGACCGTCGCAGAGGCGCTGGCCTGCGGGACCCCGGTCATCGCAACGGACCACGCCGCCCATCGCGACATCGAGGCCCTGGGGGCGCGCGGCATCGGCTTCGTGCCGCCTCCGACCCGGACGGCGGACGGCTGGTCGTGGCCGGAGGCCGTACGCTTGCTGCAAGGCGCGCCGCCTCGCGACCTGCAAGCGCCCACCTGGACCTGGGACGACGCGGCGCGGACCTTGGCCGCCGCGATCGTGGGGTCGGACACGTGCGGCGAGGGGCCGCGGCCCGCGCTCGGCTAGCCGCCGAAGATCCGCATGGCCAGGTAGAAGAGGCCGGCGACGACGGCAAGGGCTGCGACCTTGAGGAGCGTACCCGTGGTGCCGCCCGTCTGGGCCATGTCCCAGTTGAGCTGGTTGCTGCTGTCGGTCTTCTTGTTGTATTGGAGCAGCCGCTCCTTGATCTGGATCGCGGCGTGGCCCTCGACCTGGGTCGCCACCGGCGCATCCTTGCGCGGCTTGTCGCCGCGCAGGATCGCGGCGAAGTCCTCGCGGCCCCCCCCGGACTCGGGCTTGGCCTTCGGCTTGGGCTTCTCGTCATCACCCAGCTCGAAGCGGAAGGTGACGTTGCCGATCTGCACTTCGTCGCCATCCAGGATGTCGGCGCGGCGGACCTTCTCGTTGTTGTGCAGGACGCCGTTGGTCGAGCCGAGGTCGGCCACGGCGTACTTGGCATGGCCGGTGCGCCACAGCTTCGCGTGATCGCGGGAGACGCCCCGGGCTTCGGGGAGGGGGATGTCGTTGTGCCCCTCGCGGCCGATGGTGATGCCCTGGCCCACTTCGAACTGCGAAGCGCCGGCGGTTCCAGAGACGACCACGATTCTTGCCATGGGGGGGATCCTACGGGCCGATGCAAGCCCCCGCAATGTGGAGCGGTAGGATCGTGCCGTGAACCAGGCTCCCGATCCCCAGGCGCGCTACGAGCGGCACTTCCTCCAGCCCCACGGCCAGGGCGGGCTGGCGCACCCGACCCACGCCGCCACGGCATCGGATCCCGCCTGCGGTGACGAGTTGAGTCTGGAGCTGGCCGTGGACGCGGGGGTCATCGAGGACGCCCGCTTCCGGGTGCGAGGCTGCTCCGGGGCCATCGCCGTGGGCAGTGCCCTGGCCACCCTGCTGCCGGGCCGTCCGGCGCGCCTCGACGCGCTACGCCGTGAGGATCTCGAAGCCGAGCTCGGAGCCCTGCCGTCGAGCAAGCGCCACGTCCTGCGCCTCGGCTTGCGCGTGCTCGAGGCGGCGCTTCAGGGCAGCAGCTCGATGACGTAGAGGACGGTGATCGCCGTCGAGACAGCCAGCTTGAGGCCGACGCCCGCCATGGTGCCGACGAACACGCCCCACGCCGCCTTCGCGGCCTCGCCCTCCTTCTTGCCGATCATCAGCTCGCCCGCGAGCGCGCCGACGAACGCGCCCACAAGCATGCCGAAGGGCGGGAAGATCACCATGCCGACGAGCATGCCGAGGATCGACAGCCATACCCCGGTCTTCGACGCGCCGTAGCGCTTGGCGCCCCACGCGGGCACGACGAAGTCGAGCACGGTGACCAGGATGGTCAGCAGGCCCAGGATGATCATCGTGGGCCCGCCGAAGGACTCGGCGTGCCAGTCGCGAACCCACCAGAGCAGGATCAGCGCGACGTAGCTGATGGGCGGGCCAGGCAGGACGGGCAGGATGCAGCCCACGAGACCCGTGAGCAGCACCAGGAAGCCGAGGCTGATGAGGACGATTTCCACCGGCCCATCATGCGCGCAGGCCCAGGGGCAGCCCACGCATGGCCGATGGCTGGCCGCGCCGCCCGCGGGCTACTCGCCGAACATGTCGTCGAGTGCCGAGGAGGACTCGCCCATGAACTGGCCCGTGGCGTCGCCGAGCAGGCCGGCGTCGTCGTGCCCCGCGCCCTGCGGATCGGCCTTGCGCTTGCGGAAGATGTCCGTCAGGCGCTTGGCGGCCTCCGTGGCGTACAGGCGCACCATGCCGACGGTCGTGTCGTCACCGAACAGGGCGGTGAGGAGTGCGCGCTCGGCCACGAGCGAGAGCTGCAGGTTGCGGCCCTTGCCCTGATGGAACAGGGCCGTGAACTCCTCCTCGCCGAACTGGTGGGCGAGTTGCTTCGTTGCGGCGAAGGAGCCGGCAACGAGTGCGCTGATCGTGTCGAGGTCGACGTTGTCGGTCTGCCCCCGGCTGGTGATCATGTGGCCGTCCTTGTCGACGAGCAGCGCGCAGTGCGCGGCGCTCTTCTTCAGGAAGGCATCCAGGATGGACTGGATTGCTTCGATGTCTTCTTCGTAGAAGACAAGGGCTTCGTCGCGAAGGCTCTGGTCGCTGCGGCTTGTCATGGTCTGTGTCCTTCTCTATCGCCCGGTCTAGAACTGCGTTGCCACGAAGAAGGCAAGTCCGCCGATCAGGGCCGCGAGGCCCAGGAGCAGCAGCACCTTGTTGTGGGACCCCGAGTTGAGGTCCTTGACGGTCACCACGCGGTCCTGGAGGGCGCGCGGCTTGTACGTGGGGGCGCTCGGCGGCGGCCTCGGCGAGGCCGGCGGCGGCGTGGCGCCGGACGGCGGCGGCATCGAGCCGCCCGCCGGGGCACCGCCACCCATGGGGGCGCCGCCCCCGAGGGGAGCACCACCACCGGTCGCGGGCGGCATCGCCCCGCCCGCCGGCGCGGGGGCGCTCGAGGCGGCGACCGGCGCC
>JARGNS010000512.1 GCA_029213105.1 Planctomycetota bacterium | reverse complement strand
CGGTTGATGTTGCCGCCCTTGTTGAAGTTGTACGTGGGGCTGTTGTTGATGTTGATCGAGCCGCCGCCGCGCCAGCCGCCCCCCCAGCCGATGCTATGCCACGCCCAGGCGCCGACCGCGCCGACAGCAAAGCCGACACCGAACGAGACGAGCGGGTGCACGTACGCGCCGTAGACCGGCGTCGCCACGGGCTGCGTCACGTAGACCGGATCGTAGGTCGGGATGTAGACGACCTCGGGGTCCGCCGGCTGCACCTCGATCACGTTGTTGTTCTCGATGACCTGCTGCTGCTCGTTGCTCTCGAGGTTGCCGGCGTCCTTCGACTCCTTGCGGAACTTCTGGATCGCCGTCAGGACATCTTCGTTCTGGTTCGTCACGGCGTAGCCGAGCTGCTCGAGCCACTCGAGGTTCTCGCTCATCCACTGGAGGACATCCGGGAACTGGACGAGCGCCTGCACGCTGTCGGCCAGCGTCATGTCCTCGGGGATCTCCTTCACCTCGCCCCCCTGGGCCTTCACCCAGCGGGCGCCGCGCACGACGTCGATCGGCTCCGTCGAGGCGGGCAAGAGCGACGAGATCACGATGTCCGGGTAGAGCGCGATCGGACCGACGATCTCCTTGAGCTCCGCCTCGGAGTACTTGTCGCCGGCCGACGTGTCGACCTGGGCCACCGGGCTCGGCAGCGCGCCCGCCGCAGCCGGATCCACGGGTACGGAGGTCGCCGGGTCGTCCTCGGCGTGGGCCGTGGGTGCCTGGAGCGAGAGACCGGCCAGTGCCAGCACGAGCAGGGCGCTCGTGAGGATCACCGTCGGAAGCCGAGGGTTCTTGCGCGAGGACATCATGCGAGGAGCTCCAACCGTCGTGGCGTCGGGCTTGGGGGGGCGCACAGACTGCCACGGCTTCAGGGAGCGTGCAAGACCGGCCGCTGTCCCGGGCGCCCCGCGGGCTAGACTTCCGGACCATGCCGCGCGTCATCGTCTTTTCCCTGCTGCTGGTGGCCGTGGCCACCGGCCTCGTGTTCTTCCTCCTGTGGGGCGAGGGCCCCGCCGGGAGCCCCGCGACCTACGTGGACCGCGCCCGCTGCGTGACCTGCCACGCAGACCAGCACACGGCGTGGGAGGGTTCCCACCACGACGTGGGCATGGACCACGCCACCGAGAAGACGGTCCGCGGGGACTTCGGCGACGCCAGGTTCGAGCACCACGGCGTCACCACGCGCTTCTTCCGCCGGGACGGGCGCTTCTACGCGCACACCGAAGGGCCGGACGGCGAACTGCGGGACTACGAGGTGCTCTACACGATTGGCTACGAGCCCCTGCAGCAGTACCTGATCGACATCGGCGCCGGACGCCTGCAGTGCCTGCAAGTGAGCTGGGACACGGAGAAGAAGCGCTGGTACCACATCCAGCCCGACCGAATCGCCCCCGACGACCCCCTGCATTGGACCGGGCTGCAGTTCAACGCGAACTTCATGTGCATCGAGTGCCACGTGACGGGCTACGACCGCGCCTTCGAGCCCGAGACCGGCGGCTACGCCTCGACGTGGCACGACATCGACGTGGGCTGCCAGGCATGCCACGGCCCCGGCTCGAACCATGTCGCCTGGGCGGAGTCGGGCGCCGGCGACGACGCTTCCAAGGGGCTCGACATCCTCTTCAAGGGCACGTCGTCCACAAGCCAGGTGGACTCCTGCGCCCGTTGTCACTCGCGCCGCATCCACGTAAGCGGCGAGCACGGCCACGGCGAGCCCCTGCTCGATCACATGGCCGCGCGCCTATTGGTCGAGCCGCTCTACCACGCCGACGGCCAGATCCTGGACGAGGTGTACGTCTACGGCTCCTTCGTCCAATCGAAGAAGTACCACAAGGGCGTGCGCTGCACGGACTGCCACGACGCCCACAGCGCACGCCTCAAGCACGAAGGCAATCAGATGTGCGTGCAGTGCCACCAGCAGCTGCCGCCGGAGCGCTTCCCCACGATTCGACGGGCCAAGTACGACACGCCGGCGCACCACTTCCATGCCGACGGAGGCCCCGGTTCCCAGTGCGTGGACTGCCACGCGCCCGAGACGACCTACATGGGGGTGGACCCGCGCCGCGACCACAGCTTCCGCGTCCCGCGCCCCGACCTCACGATCGAGATCGGCACGCCCAACGCCTGCAACGGCTGCCACGAGGACAAGTCACCCGCCTGGGCACTCAAGGAGATCGCAAGTCGCTTCCCGCTCTTCGTCTCGGGGCGCGTCGCCGGGGGGCACTACGGCAAGGTCTTCGCCGCGGCCCGCGCAGCCAACCCGCAGTCGTTCCGCCCCCTGGCCACGCTGGCCCTCGAGCAGGCGGAGCCCGCCATCGTGCGCGCGACGGCCGTCTACTACCTCCAGCAGTTCGAAGCCTCGGAGGCCGTGCGCGCGATCGCGCCGACTCTCGTGGACACCGACGGCTTGGTGCGTGCCACGGCCTGCGAAGCGATCGGGCGCCTCGTACCGGCCGAGGCGCCGGCCGGCCTGCAGCAACAGAAGGTGCACGTCCTGGAGCCCCTGCTGCGCGATCCCCTGCGACACGTCCGCTCCGAGGCGGCACGCGCCCTGGCCGGCGCGGCGGAAGCCCAGATCCCCGCCGCACTCAAGCCGACCTTCGAAGCGGCCCTCGCGGAGTGGATCGCCTCCCAGGAGGCACTCACCGACCTGCCAGGCCCCCACCTGAACCTGGGCGCCCTGCATGAAGCCCGCGGGGATCTTCGTGGCGCCGAGAGGGAATACCGGCGCGCGGTCGAGCTCGACCCGCTCTTCGCGCCCGCGCGCTTCAACCTCTCGACGCTGCTTGCCGGCCGGGGCCAGCTCACC
>JARGNS010000511.1 GCA_029213105.1 Planctomycetota bacterium | reverse complement strand
CCGTCGTCGAGGCGGAGCAGGAGCGCGCCGCGGAGCAGCAGCGCGCCGAGGCCGAGCAGCGCCGCGCCCAGGAGCGCCAGCGCCAGCAGGTCACCGAGGAGTGGCAGCGCAAGCTGCGCGAGGACGCCCAGGGCACCGGTGGTGACGCCGGCGAGCCCGCGGCGGACGCCCCGGCGGCCGAGGCCCCCAAGGCCGATGAGCCGGCGGCGGAGGCTCCCAAGGCCGACGAGCCGGCCGCCGAGGCCCCCAAGGCCGAGGCCGCTCCCGAAGAGCCCAAGCCCGAGGGCGACGCAGCCGCCAAGTAGGCGGGGACTGCGGTTCCACCTTCCGCCGCGCCGGGGGATGCTCCCCCCGGCACGGCCCAAATCAGCGAATGCCGGCGCTGATGCCTCCGCCGCATGGAGGCCGCGCCTTGCAAGGATTGCGGAGAACGAAGCGATGGGTATCAGCGCCAAGCAGGTGATGGAACTCCGGCAGGCCAGTGGCATGCCGATGATGCAGTGCAAGAAGGCGCTCCTCGAGGCCGAGGGCGACTTCGAGCAGGCCATGGACAGCCTGCGCAAGCAGGGGCTGAAGACCGCCGAGAAGCGCTCCGGGCGCGCCACGGGTGAGGGGCTCCTCGCCGTGCGCATCGCGGACGATGGCAAGACCGGCACCATGAGCCGGTCAAGAACACCCCCAAGTTCATCGAGTTCGTCGACACGCTCGCCGACCTCGCGCATGCCAACAGCACCAGCGACCTCGAGGCGCTGGCCGCGCTGGACTTCGGTGACGGCGAGAACGCCGACTCCACCCTGCGCGCCCTCGTGGGCCTCATCGGCGAGAACATGCAGCTCGGTGGCGTGGCTCGCTTCGTCATCGACGGCGACGGGGTCGTGGGCAGCTACATCCACAACGACAAGACGCTGGGGGCGCTGGTGGCCCGGGCGGGGGGCGGCGACGCCGCCACGGCCAAGGAAGTCTGCCAGCACATCGTCTTCGCGAAGCCCGTCGTGCTCGACCGCACCGAGATCGATCAGGCCGAGGTCGACAAGGAGATGGCCTTCCTCCGCGACCAGGTCGCCGAGGACGAGAGCATGAAGAGCAAGCCGGAGCAGGCCGTCGCAGGCATCCTCCAGGGCCGGCTCAACAAGAACTTCTTCGGCACCCGCGTCCTGAACGAACAGGGCTGGTACCGCGACGACTCGAAGAAGGTCGCCAAGCTCCTCGAGGAGCGCGGCTGCGCCATCCAGGCGTTCAAGTTCTTCTCGCCGGGGGCCTGACCCCGTGGGCGCTGACGGGCCCCGCTGGAAGCGTGTCCTGCTGAAGGTCTCGGGTGAGGCCTTCGCCGGGACGTCCGGCAAGCCCGTCGACGCCGCTGGCGTGCGTGCGCTGGCCGAGAGCATCGCAGCGGCCCATCGCATGGGCGTGGAGATCGCCGTCGTCAACGGCGGCGGCAACATCCTCCGGGGCGCCCAGACCAGCATCGCCGGTCTGGGCCGCGCCACGGCCGACACCATGGGCATGCTTGCCACGGTGATCAACGGCTTGGCGCTGCAGGACCTGCTCACCGACCTGGGCGTGCCGTCGCGCGTGCTCACGGCCATCGAGATGAAGTCCGTGGCCGAGCCCTACATCCGCCTGCGCTGCATCCGGCACCTCGAGAAGGGGCGCGTCGTGATCCTGGCGGGCGGGACGGGCATGCCGTACTTCAGCACCGACACCACCGCCGCCTTGCGTGGCACGGAGATCGGCGCGGAGATCCTGCTGAAGGGCACGCAGGTCGATGGCGTCTACGACAAGGATCCGAACGTCCACGCGGACGCGGTCCGCTTTGACACCGTCACGTTCGATGACGCCATGCGTCGCAACCTGCGCGTGATGGACAAGACCGCCTTCGCCCTCTGCGAGGAGAACGGTCTTCCGATCCTTGTCTTCGACATGGGGGTCGACGGCAATCTGGTTCGCGTACTCGGTGGGGAACCCCTGGGTACCATCGTGGGAGCGTCCTCGACCGAGGGCCAGGCAGCGGAGGTCGAAGCATGAGTGCCGACGAAATCCTGATGGACACCGAGGAGCGCATGGACCAGGCGGTCCAGCACCTGGCCGGCGAGCTGAGCGGTCTCCGCTCCGGCCGCGCGAGCCCCGCCCTCGTGGACAAGCTGCAGGTCCCCGCGTATGGCGTCGACACGCCGCTCAGTCAGCTGGCCCAGATCGGCTGCCCCGAGCCGCGTCAGATCCTGATCAAGCCGTACGACCCGTCGATCATCAAGGACATCGAGAAGGCCATCCAGGCCTCCGATCTGGGACTCAACCCCAGCTCCGACGGCAAGGTCCTGCGTCTGAACCTCCCGGCCCTGTCCGAGGAGCGGCGCAAGCAGCTCGCCAAGGTCGTGAAGGACAACGGCGAAAAGGCCAACATCTCCGTCCGCAACGTGCGTCGCGATGCCAACAAGCACGCCGACGGCGAGCAGAAGGACAAGGCCCTGACCGAGGACGAGTGCGAGCGCTTGAAGAAGGAGATCCAGGATCTCACCAAGGCGCACGAGGCGAAGATCACCGACATCGTCGACAAGAAGATCGCCGACCTGAGGGAGGTCTAGGGCGCGACGCTCCTCTGTCGGGAGCGTGCTTCCACGGTGTCTTCGCCACCCATCCACGCGTAGCGTGGCCGGGTCCCAGCTCACAGTGCGAGCACCACATGCACGCTTCGCCGGCTCGCGTGCGTGGTTCGGGAGCCACTGGGTTCAGGTTCGATAGCCGGCTTGGGTTCGAGCCCTGCCATTCGCGGGCGGACACACGTTCGTCCTTCGGACTCACTGGATCGCCCCTACGGGGTTGGGTGTCCGCCGGAAGGGTCCCTGTCTTCGTAGG
>JARGNS010000510.1 GCA_029213105.1 Planctomycetota bacterium | reverse complement strand
AGTCCGAAAGCGAGAGCTTGGCGCATCGTAGATCTCCGGAGATCGGGAGCGTGATTCAGGATCAAGAGCATACGTGCTTTGCTCGAGTCCGGCTACTGCCGGCTGGCGTCTGCGGAGACGTCCACAGCGTGGAGCGTTCCCCCCCGCCGGTAGGCTCCGGGGTCTTGGGACGCAACGCCGACCGCATCCGACGCATCCTCTCCGACGGCGCCGCTGCGCCGCCGCCCAGCGAGCCCAAGCTGCGCCAGGTCGAGCGCGCCCCCACGCCCCCCGCGCATGAGGTCGAGGCCGTCAAGCTCGACGACGAGCTGCGCGCCCGGCTCGAGGCCCTGGGCGTCCACACGGCCTCCAGCACACCCCGTCCCGGGCGCCATGCCCTGCATGGCGAGCCGCCCGCGCGACCCGAGCAGCCCCTGCCTCCCGGCCTGCTCCTGCATCCGCCGGCGGAGGTGTTCGACTGGGCCGAGGCCCCGTCGCCCGGCACGCGGCAGGCCCCCGCCGCACTCGCGGGCCTGGTCGAGGCCTCCGAACGCGAGACGGAGCACGGCTCCTTCCTGCAGGTCGAGCGCCGGATTCCCCTCACGGCCCGCCATGGCGGCGTCGTCCTGGGCTCGGCCCTGGATCACGACATCGCCCTGCGCGCGCACGAGCGCGGGCCGTGCCGACGCACATCCCTCGACCCGCGCGACGCCGTGTTCATCGACACCGAGACGACCGGCCTGGCCGGAGGCACCGGCACGGTCGCCTTCCTCGTCGGGGCGGGCTGGGTCGAGGGCGATACCTTCCTCGTGCGCCAGTACTTCATGCGCGACTACCCGGACGAGGGGGCGCTGCTCGCAGCCCTCGCCGCCGACCTCGGCGATCGACCGCTCGTCAGCTTCAACGGCCGCAGCTTCGACTGGCCGCTGCTCACCACGCGCTGGCAGATGCACCGCAGCAAGCAGCCGCGGCGGGCGCACCTCGACCTCCTCCCCTCCGCCCGGCGCCTGTGGTCCAGCACCCTGCACTCGCACTCGCTCGCCGTCCTCGAACGGCATGTGCTGCACCTCGAGCGCGGCGAGGAGCTGCCCGGCTACTTGATCCCCTCGGCGTGGTTCGACTTCCTGCGCAGCGGCTGGGGCGGCACGATCGCCCAGGCATTCCGACACAACGAGATCGACGTGGTCAGCATGCTCGCGCTCTTCGCCCGCGTCGGGACCATCCTGCAGGACCCCATCCATGGCGTGGGCGCCCACGGCGATCGCCCCGGCACGGCGAAGCTCCTCATGGACCTGGACCAGCCGGAGCGCGCCCGCCACTGCCTGGAAGCCGGGCTCGGCACCTGCGATCCGGACGGGGCCCCCTTCGACGAACGCCCCCTGCGGCGCCTGCTCGGCCATCTCTGCCGACGGGCCGCCGACCACGAGCAGGCCCTGGAGCACTGGCAAGCCGTCGCACGGGCCGGCAGCTTCGACGAAGAGGCGTATGAGCACGTGGCCAAGATCTACGAGCATCGGCTGAAGGAGCCCGCGCAAGCGCTGACGTGGACGGAATCCGCGCTGGAGCAGCTCGTCGAGGGCACCCGCGGCTACGAGGCCTTCGCCCATCGCGCCGCGCGCCTGCGGCGACGGCTCGTCCGGGCGAACGGCCCCTCCTAGTCCCGCACCGCTCGTGGCGGCAAGCCGGCGGAGGAGGAAGGGAAACGCCCGGCACCCTGCCCGACGATCCCCCTGGCGCGTCGCGCCCCTACAATCCGCGGCCATGACGACGCAACCCCGCATCCGCTCGTTGCTGCCCCCGGGCGGCTTCTCCAACCTCGTCGGCCACTACGTCGCAGCGCTCGACATCGGCTCGGCCTACGCCGCCGCCGCCGCGCGCGCGTCCGAGGACGCGGCCGCGGCCTGCGCCGCCCTGCAGAGCGTGGGCTGGCTCGAGAGCGCGTGGGTCCACCAGGCGATCGGCTCCGTGCCGACGCCGGATGCCCCCGAGGGCGAGGACGTCGAGGCGTGGCTCGGCTGGCTCGATGCCGTTCGCACGGTCAGCATCATGGTGCTGCGTCCGATGCAGGACCGCGATCTCGAGGGCCTCATCACGATTCCCGAGGACGCCGACCCCGCCGCCGGTGGTGGCGTACGTACGGTCAAGCGCGTCCTGGCCGAGTTGCTCTACCTGCAGGGTGTGGCGCGCGCCGACCTCTAACCCGCGGGTGCCTGCCTCGGGGCAGCGAGTACCGGCCTCGGGGCAGCGAGTGCCTGCCTCGGGGCAGCGAGTGCCTGCCTCGGGGCAGCGAGCACCCGCCTCGAGCTGCGGCCCGGACTACTTGGACGCAGCGTCCGCGGCCTTGCGCAGGCGCTGCTGGTCCTTGGTCACCACGGGGAGCCCCGCGCCCATGCCCGCGGCCATGCCCTCGAGGCCGGAGAGCAGTGTGACGCGCGAGTCGGCGGCCATGGACCGGCTCTCGAAGCCCTGGGCGCGCGAGCGCTTCACGGCCGCCTCCAGGTTCGCGGCCTGGGCGCCAGCCGCCAGCGCGTAGGCCGTCAGCGCCTCCTCGCGGCTGCGCAGGTACTCCACCTGCTTCTGGAGCGCCTCGACCTGGGCCCGCAGCTTCTTCAGGGTCGCCGGCTTGGCCTCGTCGTCGGCCCCGAAGACGGGGCCGGAGACGGCCAGATGGGCTCCGAAGACGAGCAGGGTGCCGAGGATGAGGCCGAAGGAGATCGAGCGGGTGGTCGAGCGCATGGGAAGACTCCGGACGGGGCCCGGCGGTCGCCAGGCGGGCGAAGTCATCCTAGATCCCCTGGGCAGAACGGCCACCGGTTCCTGCCCGGCGGGAATCCCCCCTGCATGGATCGCGTTCCTCCGCCCAGAATCACGCCCCATGAGCCGTCTCCTCCCCC
>JARGNS010000509.1:2184-2877 GCA_029213105.1 Planctomycetota bacterium | reverse complement strand
GTCGGCCGGGCGCAGGCCGGCCGACGCCGCGGCGCGCGTGAGCACGGACACGACCGGGCGCAGCCAGTCGGCCCCCGACTCGAGGGCGCCGTCGGCATCGCACCGCAGGGCCGCCTCCTGCCCCCCGGCGAGATCCGTGGCGACGGTCCATGGGCCGGCGGCCTCGGGGCTCTTCGGGGCCGGGACGAGCTCGACGCGCACGAGTCGGTTCACGGCGGCGACGATGGCCGGCGCCCCTTCGAGGACGGCGTACTCGCCCATGAGGACGAGCTTGGCCGGCGCGCGGGCCTCGATCCTCATGCGACGGGATCCACGAGGCGTGCGGCCGGCCCGGGTGCCGCGCGCAGGACCTGCTGCACGCCCGGTGTGGCCGCGAGGGCCGCCGCGACGGTATCGGCGTCTTCGGGGGCGCAGATGGCCTTGACCTGCGGTCCGGCGTCGATCGTGAACCAGGTCCCCGTGCCGGCGGCGCGCAACTCGTGCACGGTCGTCATGGCGGCGAGCGTTGCGGCGTTCCAGTACAGGAGCGGGGGCTCGGAGGCGAGCATGTCCGCGTGCATGCGCAGGGCGTTGCCCTCGGCGAGGGTGCCGACGGCTTCGAGGTCGCCGGCGAGGATCGCGGCGCGCATGCGATCGAGGTCGCGCGTCGTGGAGGCCACCCAGGCCGGGTGGTACGGGGACGTGGCCTCGGTG
>JARGNS010000509.1:0-2160 GCA_029213105.1 Planctomycetota bacterium | reverse complement strand
CGACCGTCTTGGGAGCGGAGGTCGTGACGGCCACGAGCAGCGCGAGGGGCAGGCGCTCGGGCGGCGCAAGCGGTGAGGCAAAGGCGTCGTGGCCGTCGGCCGCCTGGCCGACGTGCATCTCGGCGTAGCCGCCGATCAGCGAGCGGGCGGCGGAGCCGGAGCCGCGCCGGGCCAGCACGGACAACTCGGCCGTGGAGAGCCCGAGCCCGAGGGCGGCGTCGCACGCCAAGGCGAGCGCGGCGAAGCCGGAGGCCGAGGAGGCCAGCCCAGCGCCGGTGGGAAAGTCGTTCTCGGAGGCGACGCGCGCGTGGGCCGTCGTGCCAGCCTGGGCCCGGACGAGATCGAGGAAGCGCACGATGCGTGTCACGCCGGCGCCCGCGGCCTTGCCGCCGAGTTCGATGGCGTCGGACGGGAGGTCGTCATCGAAGGCGACGGTCGTGCGGGTGGTGAGGGCGTCGAGGGTGACGGAGATCGATCCGGTCGCCGGCAGGTTCAACACGAGGTCGCGCTTGCCCCAGTACTTCACGAGGGCGATGTTGCTGGTCGCGACGGCGGTGGCAGGGCGGGTGGCGCTCACGCGCACAAGGTACCGTCAACGGGGAGTGATCGGTCCCCCTGCTCCGGAGGGGATCTTCGGACGCTTGCCCCCGGCGAGCTTCAGGTCGGTGCGGTCGAGCAACAGGATCAGCACGTGGATGGCGGACACGTAGGCCGTCTTGGTGCCCTGGGTGAACTTCTTCAGGAGGTCCATGTTCCCGGCGCGCTTGACGACGCCCGCGCCGCCCTTCTTCTTCGCGCCGAAGGGATCGCTGTCGTTCGTGGCTCCGAAGGCCTTGCCCTCGCAGATGCAGGTGAACGAGCCGTCCTCGCCCTGGCCGTCGACCAGGGCGCGGAAGTAGCGCGCCTTGAAGCGCTTCCAGTGGCGGGGGCCACGCATCTTCTGCAGCAGGGCGCCGTACAGGAGGTTGAGTGTGGAGGAGCCGTGGCCCTCGTTGAGGTAGTCGAAGTGCTCGTCGAGGAACGCGAGGCTGCGCTTCATCGCCTTGTCGCGCCACGGCACGCCGAGGCTCCAGAGCGCGAAGGCGGAGCCGGCGGCGCGACTGACGCCCGTCATGCTGCGGTGGGCCGAGCGCTGACTCGGGTCGTAGGGGAAGTTCCCGTTGTCGAGCTGTGCGGTGCGGAAGTAGTGGACTGCGCGTACGAGGTGGTCGGGCAACTCGGCCTGGGCCGTGCCTTCGAGCAGGCCAAGGCAGGAGCCGACGACGAAGGACGTGCAGAGCAGCGTGTCCGGGTACCCGCCGCGCGCGCCGGGAGGCGCCTGGCTGCTCGTCTCATGGTGCCCCCAGCCCCCGTTCTCGTGCTGGGCCGCGCGCAGGATCGTGCGGACGTCCTTGAGGACGCGCTTGGCTTCGCCGGTGTGCTTGCCGCGGGCGTGGAGCTCGCCGAAGAACACGCCGGCCATGGCGACGGGCCAGGTGTATTGGATGAGGCGGTTGCTGCTGAACTGGCCCTGGTGGTCGGGGAGGCGGGCCGGATCACGGATCGCCTCGGCGGTGCGCGCCACGTAGCGGGCGAGGAAGGCGCGCACCTGGCGCAGGGTGTCGGTCTTGCCGCGACTGCTCGAGCGCTTGTCGGCGGCGAGCAGCTTGACGAGGCCCGTGACGCCGACGGTGAACTGCTTGGTGGGCGTGCCCTGGACGTCGGGCAGGCCCATGACGGTCTCGTCGAGGTAGCGGACGCCGGCGTGGATCGCCTTGTCGCGCTCGGCGTCGGTGACCTTGGTGGGCGCGGGGGCCTTCTCCTTCGACCAGGCGGGCGCGGGGGCGGCGAGGAGTCCCAGCAGCGCCGTGGTCAGCATGATCGTGCGCATCGCGTGTCTCCTGCCCCGTGCTCTCCGGGTGCAGTACGCACGACGGTCGCCAGGCGTTGGTCCCGATGCGAATCCGGAGGTGCCAACGGTTGCTGCATCCCCTCAGAGGACCGTGACTCTCTGAATCGACGTGTCGTCTCGTTCCGCCCCGTCACAGGGGTCGTACGTTGCGGGCGAGGCAGCACTTGACCCACAAGGGGGGGGAGGCCGACGCCCTGGCTGGGCGTATCGGCCTGGGGGGGCTTGGCCCCCCATCAGACAGTGAGTTGGGGCTCCGCCCCGCGGAGCGT
>JARGNS010000508.1:2601-2886 GCA_029213105.1 Planctomycetota bacterium | reverse complement strand
GCCCGCACGGTTTTCGAAACCGGCCCCCGCCCGACGCGGGGATCACCTGCCGAAGGAAGTCGCTACGAGTGCGAACGACGAAGTCGCAGCAGGCGACTCGTCGAGCTCGTATATCGGAGGGTGGTGCGCGTGTGCGTCATGGGGAGTCTGACGCGTGCACGCAAGCCAGGGTTCCGTCGCGCAGCGGGTTTTGCGCTGAGGGCCGGGGTTGCTACGCGTCGCGCACCTCGAGCTGGCCCTGATCGCAGACGGACACGATCTGCGGCGTGCCGTCCGCGCGCGTCA
>JARGNS010000508.1:0-2591 GCA_029213105.1 Planctomycetota bacterium | reverse complement strand
GACGTGCAGTGGCCCGACGCCCTCGGGGCGCGGGCCCGGGATGCGCGCTTCGACGGCGGCGCCGTCCAGTGCTTCTCCGGGGCTCTCCCGGAGCACGTAGTACGCCGCCATCAAGCGTTCGCGCGCCGGCCCTGTGGGGTCACGCGGACACGCGGGCAGCTCGGGGCCGGGGGCCTCCGCGCTGAACATCACGTAGCCGAACTTCTCGGGGCGATGCATGTCGATCGCGTCCTGCGGCGACCAGACCCAGTTGTCCTCCGGATGCGCCTCGCGCGGCACCTTGCGGTAGCCGTCCGCGAGGATGTCGAACAACCAGTGCACGCGGGAGAAGTTCACGCGCCACGTGTTGCCGTCCTCGGGCGGGCAGGCCATGCCCCGGGCGAACGGTGCGAGAGACGCCCAGGGGATTGCGACCTCCACGGACCAGCCGCGGTCGAGATCCGACGGGTCGTTGATCGTGCCGTCGACGTGGACCGCGCTGATCACCCCGTCGAGGTTGTGGCCACGATGGATGGGGCCATCGTCGCGGTAGGGCCGCTCGAGGTTCAGCTCCCAGATCGTCCCGAGGGCGTTGATCTCGAACTCGTAGTAGTCGTGGTTGTCGCCGTCCGGGTCGATGAAGATCTCGAAGTCCGGGTCGTTGAAGATGATCGCGTTCTTCTCGGTGAGCGTGGCCACCACGTGGGGATCTTCCAGGTACGCACCCACGTAGAAGTAGGTGTCGTCCCAGCACATCTTCGCGCGCGTCTCGAAGCGCGGGGTCGGCTTGCGGTGGCCCTCGATGTCGAGGAAACGTGCCGTCCAGGGCACGTCACGCCACTGGGGATCGTCCATGCGCCCGCTGATCTCGAGGGGGCGTTCGATGCGCGGCGCCGTGTAGCGTCGCGGCTCGGTGACGATGCGCGTCGGGTGGCGCGGCGGCGGGGGCAGCGTGGCGTAGGTCTCGTCGCGTCGCACCGCCGGTACGCCTGCGTAGCTCGGGTTCCAGAACAGGGGGAAGTGCGTGTCGGAGGCAGACCAACGCGCCGCCCAGATGCCGTGGTCGGGACTCTCTGCGCAGGCGCTGGCCTTCTCGTTGAACCACGCCCGGTCGAAGGGGTCCGGCTCCGTCGCGCCGACGATGCGCCACGTGCCGTGATCCCAGACCTCGACCCACGTGTGGTTGCCCGAGCCGTCGGTCCACTGCGGCGTGCCCGCCAGCCGCGCGGGGATGCCCACGGCGCGGCAGAGGTTGGCCAGCAGGATCGAGAGCCCCGTGCAGGAGGCGTAGCCGGTCGCGCGTGACTCGGCCACGCTCATGTTGTCGTGGGTGCGCTTCGTCGCGTGGTACGTGACGCCCAGCTCGGTCCAGATGGCCCGATCGAGGAAGCGCACGGCGTCCTCGATCGACGCGGCACGGCGCGCATCGGCCGCGAACCGCCAGAAGAACTCCTCGCGCCAGAGGCCCCGCGCTTCGTCCAGGTGGGCGTAGGGCAGGACGTACTCGAGGAACACCTCGTCGGGCACGGCCATGCCCGCCGGGGCCTCGCCCTCCACGAGGCCCGCGATCTTCAGGCTCTCGTCGATGCACGCCAGCGGCGGGTCCGCGCGGTCCATGGCGGGCATGTGATCGACGAGGAAGGCTCGCCAGCGGCGGATCTTCTCGTCGTGCTGCGCGAGGCGGTCGTCGGCCGCGCTCATGCGTGCAGGCTCCGGAAGAAGACGTCCATGGCGCGCAGGCGCTTGGCGACGTGCGCCCAGCGCTCCTCGAACTCGGCGGGATCGCGCGGGCCGCGCGGCGACCAGGCGATCTCGGCGAGTGCGGAGGCGCGCGGCCACGCCATGTACTCGAGGTGGGCCGGGTCGTGGATGTACTCGCTCCAGAGGTTGCCCTGGACGCCCAGGACGCGGGCCTCCTCGGCCTCGCTCCACGTGCCCTGCAGGGGCTCGAAGGCGAGCACCTTGCGCAGCTCGGTGAGGCCGCCGATGGCCTCGGGCTCGCTCTCGGGCGGGCCCTGGTAGTGGTCGAAGTAGCAGTGCGACATCGGGCACACCACGACGTCGTGGCCTCGGGCGGCCGCCTGCCAGGCGCACGCGGCATCGCGCCACGTCATGACGATCGCGTCGGTGGGGGCCCCGCACTCCAGCACCTCGTCCCAGGCCACGGCCCGCTTGCCGAGGCGGTCGAGCACGGCGGCCATGCGCCGCAGGAACCAACCCTGCAGGGCCTTGGGCGACTCGAGGCCCTCGGCGGCCATGCGCATCTGGGCCTGCTTGGACTGCTCCCACTCGGTCGTGGGCACTTCGTCGCCGCCCAGGTGCACGTAGGGCGAGGGGAAGATGCGGGCGACCTGGGCGAGGACCTCTTCGAGGAAGGCCAGGGTCTCGTCCTCGACGTTGTAGATGCGCTCGGAGATGCCCCAGCGCGTCCACACCTCCGGCGGCGGACCGTGACCGAGCTCCGGGTAGGCCGCGAGGGCGGCCTGCGCATGGCCGGGCATCTCGATCTCGGGGATGACGTCGATGCCGCGTGCGTGGGCATACGCCACCAGGCGGCGCGCTTCGTCCTGGGTGTAGTGCCCCTCGTAGGGTGTGCCGTCACCCTGGTCGCG
>JARGNS010000003.1:22543-29171 GCA_029213105.1 Planctomycetota bacterium | reverse complement strand
TGGCACCACCCCCATCGAGCCGGGGCCGGAGCCCAAGCCCGAGCCGCGCCCCGAGCCCACGCCGGAACCCAAGCCGGAGCCGAAGCCGGAACCCACGCCCGAGCCCAAGCCGGAGCCCAAGCCCGTCGTCCCCCAGCTCGCCGCGCCGACCCTGAAGTCGCCGCCCGCGGGCGAGAGCTACCCCTACAAGTACGGCGCGGACTTCTCCTGGTCGAAGATCGAGAACG
Organism: Planctomycetota bacterium; assembly: GCA_029213105.1. Lineage (GTDB taxonomy): Bacteria > Planctomycetota > PLA2 > PLA2 > JAEUHO01 > JAHEIK01. The sequence goes on along the minus strand of JARGNS010000003.1, from coordinate 28,944 downwards.
CCACGGGCTACGAGCTCGAGCTGCAGGAAGAGCAGCCGAGCGGTTCCTGGGCCACCGTGTCCACGGAGATGGTCGTGGCACCGAAGTACCGGCCCTCGAAGCTCAAGCGCGGTCGCTACCGCTGGCGCGTGCGCGCCACCGGCGCCGAGGCCGCCCCGGGCAAGTGGTCGGACGTCCGCCGCCTGTACATGTACTAGCCTGCTCGTTGCGTGAGGCGCGCGTCGGCCGGGGCCCGGCTGGCGATTCGGCCGGGCCCGGTGTGCGACGGCCGTCCTCCCTTGCGGCAGCAGGGGGTCCTCGCGACGGCTTCGCGCCCGAGGCCGACGCCGAGGCGAGGCGGCGGGGCCGATCCCCGCTCCGACGACCCCAGGCAGGGAGTTCGGGTGCGAGGTCCGGTCGATGCGACCTGGGTTCATGCCACAGCCGGGCTCGATCCCGCCGCGGCGCGCGGATCTAGGCCCGGCCGGGCTCGTCCGCGATCGCCGGCTTCCAGGCCGTGACCTGATCGCAGCCGCCGCGCTTGGAGCTGTACAGGGCCTGATCGGCGCGCGTGAGCAGCACATCCGTCGCGCTTCGCTCGACATCGCTGACGTCCTCGGACGTCGCGATGCCACCGCTCATGGTGATCTTGGCGTCCGCGTCCGGCCCGTAGCCACGCGCGCGGACGGCCAGGCGCAGACGCTCGGCGACCGTGATGGCGGCGGCCCCTTCGGTATTCGGAAGCAGGGCCACGAACTCATCGCCGCCGAAGCGCGCCAGGACGTCCCCGTCCCGGAGGTGCGGGCGTAGGAGGCGTGCGACCTCGATGAGTACCTTGTCGCCGGCGGCGTGGCCGAAGCGATCGTTGATCTCCTTGAAGCCGTCGAGGTCGATCATGATCACGGCCAGCACGTCGCCGTAGCGCAGGGCCCGCGCCATCTCGCGCTCGAGCACCTCGTGGAAGTACCCGCGGTTGTAGAGGCTGGTCAGCGTGTCGCGCGACGCCTGCTCGGCCAGACGCCGGTTCGCCGCGCGCAGGGCCTCCTCCATCGCCACGCGATCCGAGACGTCGCGCAGGGTGAGGACGAGGCCATCGACCCGGCCGCCGGCACGCCGGATCGGCGAGAGGGTGACGATCGAGGCCACGGACTCGCCGCCCTCACTGCGCGTCTGCACCTCACCGGCCCACTCGCCCCCCGAGCGCACGGCGGCGAGGAAGTCGGCGCGGACGCGCGGCTCGTCCTCCAGCTCGAACAGATCGACCAGGGACTCGCGCCCGTCCCGGGCCACATCACGGCCGAGGAGGCGTACGCAGGCCTCGTTGGCGGACTGGATCACCCCGGCCTGGTCCGCGATGATCACCGCCGCGGCCGTCGAGGCCAGGGCGTCGGCCATGCGCTGGGCCTGGTCGCGCCCACTGCTTCGATCGCGGGCGGTCTGCAGGCGCGCCGCGAGGGTCTCGAGCCAGCGCTCGGGGCCCTCCGCTTGGATGTAGTCCACGGCACCGAGGCGCGTGGCCTCGACCCAGGCGGACGCCGCGGCATCCTCACCGAGCAGCACCACGGGCACGTCGAGGCCCATGCCCTCGACGGCCTGGAGCAGATCGAGGACCGGCATGTCCGGCAGGGCCTCGGCCGCGAGGATCAGGTCCGGCAGCGCGGGTCGCGCGAGCGCCGCCAGCGTGGCGCCCCCGGTCCCGAGGCACTCCACCTGATGGCCCGCGCCTGCCAGGGCTTCCGCCAGGACGTCGGCGCGTGCGGTCTGGGGCTCGATGATGAGGATGTGCACGAGAGGCTCGGCTCCTACCCCATGATCGAGTAGCCACCATCGACGACGATGGTCTGACCGACCATCATCTCCGCCAGGTCGCTGGCAAGGAACAGGGCGGCGTCGGCGACATCACTCGGCTCGGTCAGGCGACCGGCAGGGGTTCTGCGGGCACTTTCGTCCAACAGCTCACTGCGATTGGAGAAGTGTTTCAGGGCGTCCGTGTCCACGACCCCGGCGGAGATGGCGTTGACCCGGATGTTGCTCGGGGCCAACTCCACCGCAAGGTGGCGCACGAGGCTCTCGAGAGCCGCCTTGCTGGCGCCTACGGCCGCATAGTTGGGGATTGCACGCACGGCGCCCAGGCTCGAGACGGCGATGATGTGGCCGCCCTCTTCCCCCATGAGCTTCGACGCATGCTGGGCCAGGGGCAGGAGGGCCGCGGCGTTGATGTCCATGGTCCAGTGCCAGTGACGGTTGGTCAGCTCCATGGCCGGCTTGATGACACCGGAGGCCGCGTTGCTCACGAGGATGTCCAGGCGACCGAACTCCTCCTCGATCGCCGCGAACATGTCGCCCAGCTTCTCGGTCTGGGCCACGTTCACCTTGTAGGTGAACGCCTTCCGACCGCGGGCCTCGACGGCCTCGGCCGTCTCCTGGGCGGGCTTGCGGCTGCGCAGGTAGTTGATGGCCACGTCGCAGCCGGCCTCGGCCAGCCGGATGGCGATGGCCCGGCCAATGCCGCGGCTGCCGCCCGTGACGAGGGCCTTCTTGCCGCTCAGGTCGATCCCGACGTTTCCTGACATGGTGCCTCCCGCGCGGAACGGTACCCTGGATCCGGTCCCGGCCGCCATGCGTGGGAGGGTGAGCCTGGAGGGAACCATGAACCAACGCTGTCGATTCCTCGTCGGTGCCGCGCTCTTGCCGGCCCTGCTACTGGCCCTCGCAGGCTGTTCCTCCAACAACAATCCGGCCCAGGCCACGGGGGACCCGAACGCGACGGCCCCCGTGACCTCGACGGATCCCGGTACGCGCTACCTCGATCCGGCGGAGCCGATCGGGGCCGTCACGGTCGAGACGCCGCCCGTGGATCCCTCGTGGACCGGCGGCCCGACCTCGATCGCCCGCCCGGTCCCCGGTGCCGCCGGCGGCTCCCCGGACGGCCCGGCCCTGGGCAGCCCCCAGCCCGGCAGCTACCAAGGCACGTTCTCTCCGGCCACCCCGGCGTCGCCGGGTGGCCTCCCGGCCCCTGCCCGGCGTTCCACGCCGCCGCCGCCGCCGCCCCCCCCGCTGCGCTGAGCCGCCCGACGACCCGCCCCCGGGGAGTCACGCGGTCGTAAAGAGTCCCTTGAGAGCCCCGCGGTCGGCGCCCCACGGCTAGACTCGGCCCATGCTCCGCCTCGCGCCCGTCCTGCTCAGCTGCGCCTTGCTGTTCGCCGGCTGCGGCTCCGGTGACGACCAGGTCACCGTGACCCCCGGGCGGCATGACTTCGGGCGCGTCCAGCAAGGGGACAAGCCCAGCAAGGTCTTCACCGTGACCAACGGGACCTCGCGGGTCGTGAGCGTCATGCCCCAGCCCAACTGCAGCTGCTTCGCCGTCGAGCGTGGCCGCAGCCTGCGGCCCCTCGATCCCGGCGACTCGATGCAGGTCACCGTGCTTTTCGACAGCACGGCCAAGCCGCCGGGGCCCGTCCAGGGCAAGTGGGTCACCTTCAACCTCGACCATCCCACCCAGCGCAAGGTCATCGTCCCGCTGGAGGGTGAGATCTACCGCGCCTACGACATCCTGCCGGCCAAGGTCAGCTACGGGCGCATCGACGGCCGCCCCACGAACCACGAGCCGCGCGTGATCACGCTCACCCCCCAACCGGGCTACGCCCTGAAGGTCGAGCGGGTCGTACCCACCCCGGCGCTGTTCGAAACCGCCATTCGTGCGGGCCAGGGTGGCGCGACCGAGGTGCTGCTGACCCTCCCCCGCGACCTGCCCGCGCGCCCCCTGGGGGCGTTTCGAGCCGTGGTCCGCCTGGAAATCGAGCTGACCGCCGCCGACGGCACGACCTTCAAGCAGCGCCCCGTCCTGCCCATCGAGGGCACCTGGGCCCGCAAGGCCGACGGGACCCCGGTCCGCTGATCCGCGGTCGGATCCGGAACTCCGTGAACGACGGGTGACCTGCTGCGTCTGATCTAGTGGGTGCGGAAGTAGGGGTCCGCGCGTTCCAAGTGTTGGAGGCTGGATGCGTCGAGTCGGGGGACTCCTACCGCTGCTCCTGATGGGCCTTGGCCTCTTTGCGGCCATCTACCTGCTCTTCGGCGACGGCATGACCAGCGGATTGGCCGGCGGGGCCCGCGACGGCAGCCAGGGCGCCGAGCCCCCCTCCTTCCTGGCCGGCTCCGCCGCCGAGCTCGAGGCCAAGGGCACGACGCGCGTCCGCAAGAGCGCCGCGGACAAGGCCGCCGACGACGCCAAGAAGTCCGAGGCCGACCGTCTGGCCCTCAAGCCGGTCGGCGTCCACGGCCTCGTCCTCGACGGCCGCGGCCAGCCCATCGCCAAGGCCACGGTCAAGCTGCTCGCCAACCCGCCGCACCTGCGCTACCGCCAGGGCGTCCCGGACGGGCCGGCCCTCGACACGACCATCACGAACGACAAGGGCGAGTTCATCGTGGGCCCCTCGCCGGAGAACGGCTACGCCAAGGTGCGCGCGGAAGCCCCGGGGTACGCCCCGACGATCCAGCCCGTGCGCACCCGCGGGGCACGCGCCGACCTGATCCTCGAGCGGGGCGGCGCGCTGCAGCTCAAGCTGCTCGACGCGCAGGGCAAGCGCGTCGCGGGCGCCGAGGTCATCCCCCACGCCGGCACCGTGGTCACGGCCGTCGCGACGACCGACGACGGCATGGCGCACTTCGCCGCCCTGCCGACGGGGACGGGCTCGCTCGTGGTCACCAAGCCCGGCTACGGTGCCGTGCGCGACGGCAACGTCGCCGTCGCCCCCGGCGAGACGGAGGAGCGCACGCTGATCCTGCCCGACGCCATCGAGGTCGAGGGCTCGGTCGTCGATGCGGAGACCCAACGCCCCCTGGCCGGCGCCCTCGTCACGGTGCGCTACCAGAACCTGCCGAGCCTCGAGGACGCCCCCGAGAAGGAGGTCGCCACGACCGACGAGGAGGGGCGCTTCAAGCTCACGCTCTCCGTCAGCGGACAGGAGAACGCGTTGGTGCGTGCCTCGCTGGACGGCTATGCGGAAGGGCGCCTGTGGCGCAACGCCCAGGCCCGCGGCGAGTTGCAGCTGAAGCTCGTGCCCGCCGGCGAGGCCATCGAAGGCACCGTGCTCTCGGAGGACCGCCAGCCCCTGAAGGGCGTCCGCCTCACCTTCCAGGGCCAACAGCAGGAAGACCCCGCCCAGGTCCCCGAGGCCACGAGCGGCGAGGATGGCAGCTTCGTGCTCCGCCTGCCCCCGTGGGCCGGGCCTGGCTCGAACTGGAACGTGGTCGCCGTCTCGCAGGAGGCCGGCATCGGCTATGCCCGCGCCTCCGTGCCGGCCAAGGGCAAGGCCCCCGCGAAGCCCCTCGAGATCACCCTCGCCGGCGTCGGCACGGTGAAGGGCGTCGTCACCGACGGCGCCGGCGCCCCCCTGCCGGGGGCGGTCGTCTCCCTGGCGCCCGACTGGGCCGCCACCCAGAACCGGCCCGGCCGCAAGCGCCAGCCGTGGCAGCTGCTCAACATCGTGAACGACGGCTCGCTCTTCAACCTGTCCACGGTCTCGGGCACCGACGGCCGCTACGCCTTCACCGGCGTGCCCGCCATGGACTACAAGATCAGCGCGTCGCTCGGCCTGGACTCGACGACCGCGGAAGAAGCCGTCGAGTTGAGCAGCGACGAGACGGCCGAGGCGGACATCAAGCTCGGCGAGGGCCTCACGATCGAGGGCTGGATCCTGGATCCCGAGGACAAGCCGATCCCCGGCGCCTACGTCAACGCCCAGCCCAAGCAGCGCACGGGCTACGGCTGGTGGATGAACCGGGCGTCGGCCCGCTCCCAGAGCGATGGCAAGTTCGTGCTGCGTGGCGTCACCGACAAGGAGTACACGGTCTCCGCCAACGCCTCGGGCTTCGGCGGTGCCAACGAGCAGAACGTGACCGGCGGTGACAAGGAGCTGCGCCTCGTCCTCAAGGCCCGCGGTTGGATCGTCGGGGTCGTGCGCTCGGACGGCAGCCCGTACCGGGGCATGTTCACCGTCTCCGCGCAGCGCCGCAACCAGGGCAGCAACAACAACCGCATGTTCAACGGCCTCGGCCGGGGCGGACAGCAGACGCGCACGTTCAACACGGACGACGGGCGCTTCGAGATGAAGGGCCTGGGCGCAGGCGAGTACCGCGTCACGGCCAAGACCTCCGACGGCCTCATCAGCCTGCAGGAGGACGTCGTCAACGTGGTCGAGGGTCGTGGATCCCGCGAGGCCCGCATCGAGCTCACCACCGGCGCCGTGGTCACCGGCCAGGTGCGCGACGACGAGACCGGGCGCGGCATGCCCAACATGTGGGTCTACGCCAATCCCAAGGCCAACCCGGGCGGCTCTCCGGCACCCAACGCCTACTCCCAGACCGACGCCCAGGGGCGCTTCGAGCTCAAGGGGCTCGGCACGGCGACCTACACCATC
>JARGNS010000003.1:1364-22533 GCA_029213105.1 Planctomycetota bacterium | reverse complement strand
AGACCGACGAGCGCGACGCCACGGCGGTTTTCCAGTTGGCCACCGGCGGGCGCAGCCAGGTGGAGCTCGTGAAGCGCGCCCCCGGCATGGTCACGTTCACGGTGAGCGACGAGGACGGCAACCCCGTGCCCGGCGCGCGTCCGAACCTGCGCACGGCCAGCGGCCAGTGGATCGGCGTCGACATGGGCCGCCTGCGGCGCGAGGGCCTCATCGAGCGCGATACGGACTGGCGCGCCGTCTACAACACGAACGACGGCGGCCGCGTCACCCGCTATCACGTGCCTCCGGGCGTGGTGAAGGTCTGGGTGACGTGCCAGGGGTACACGGGCTCGCAGCAGACCGAGATCGAGGTCAACAGCGGCGGCACGACGGAGGTCTCCGTCACCCTCAAACGCGCCGGGCGTTGACCCGCGCACCCCCGCCGTCGATCCGCATGGCGACCGGCTAGGCAGACCCGATAAGCCTGGCTTATGATGATCCGCGGCCCGGCATCGGAGGTGGCGCCCGTGGAACTACGACAACTCGAGTCCTTCCGAGCCGTGCTGCGCGAGGGCTCCTTCACCGCCGCCGCGAAGAAGCTGCACATGACGCAGCCCGCCGTCAGCCTGCACATCAAGGCACTGGAAGAGGAACTCGGCGCCCGCCTGCTCGATCGCGACGGCCGCGGCGTACGCCTCACGCCGTCGGGCTCGGCGCTGCTCGAGGCCGCCGATGCGGCGCTGGCCAGCCTCCAGGAGGGCGCACGTCGCATCCGCGAGATCCAGGCCCCCGAACGTGGGTCCGTGGTGCTGGCGTGCGGCGACACCGTCGCGCTGCACCTGCTGCCGCCGGTGCTCACGCGCTTCGGCAAGCTGCATCCGCAGGCCGATGTGGTGGTCCACAACCACGGGTCCAAGACGATCCTCGAGATGCTGCTCAACCGCGAGGCCGACGTGGGCATCGTCACGCGGCCGCCGTTTGTCGATCCGGCCCTCTGGACGCGCACGCTGCTCGACGACGCCCTGGTGCTGGCCTTGCCCCCCAAGCACCCGCTGCTGGCGAAGAAGCGCCTGTCGCTACGCTCGCTGCACGGAGAGGCCGCCGTGCTCCTGGCCAAGGGCGCCGAGACGCGCAGCCTGATCGACCGCGGGCTGCGCGCCGAGGGTGTCGAACTCCAGACCGTGATGGAGTCGGGCAACCTGGAAGTCGTGAAGGCCTACGTGGCGGGGGGCCTCGGGCTCTCGATCATCCCGGAGATGGCCCTCACGGCGGCAGACCGCCGCCGGATGGTCATTCGTCCCCTGCCCGGGCGCTTCCCCGCACGCCGCATCGCCGTGGCGCGCCGCAAGGACCGCACGCCGGGCATCCTCACGACCAGCCTGCTCAAGCTCATGGCAGAGCACTTCCGCGCCGAGGCATGAAACCCCCGCGCGGCCCACGCGTCGTGGGATTGACACGAACGCGGAGCCCGTCGGGGGCTGTATCCTCCGGGACCCACGCCTGACAGGAGCCACCCGTGTCCTCCGATTCCCCCCCCAGTGCGTTGCTCGACCCGGAGCTGCTCCTCGAGCGGTACGGCGAGCGCATCTACCGACTTGCGCGGCGGATGACCAACAACGACGCCGATGCCGAAGACGCGATGCAGAACACACTCATCAAGATCCTGAAGAACGCGGGCTCCTACCGCGGCGAGTCGGATCCGATGGGCTGGATCTACCGCATCACCCTCAACGAGGCCCGCGAGATCCACCGCACGCGCAAGCGGCGCCCCGCCGTGAGCCTGGACGGCCTCCCGATCGATTTCGATGAGTCCAACCACCCGTCCGGGATCCACGACTTCAGCAAGCACCCCGACAAGGCCGCCATGGCCAACGAGGTCGACGGCCGCATCCGTGAGGCCATCGACGAGTTGCCGGACGGCTACCGCGAGGCCGTGATCCTCCACGACCTCGAAGGCGTCCCGTACGCCGAGGCCGCCCGGCTCATGGAACTCACCCTGGGCGGCTTCAAGACCAGACTGCACCGCGCCCGGTTGCATCTGCGTCGGAGCCTCGATCAATTCTGGGCCGCACGCGATGAGGCCAACACCACGGAAGGAGGAAACGCATGAGCCAGTGCAGCGCTGAGTTCTGCAAGCGTGTCGCCGACATGCTCCTCCAGTTCCGCGACGGCACCCTCCCCGAGGAGGATGTGCAGTTCGTCCGCGATCACCTCCACCATTGCCCGCCGTGCGTGGGCATCTTCAACAGCTACGAGGAGGTCCTGGAGGTGCTCCAGCGGCTCCAGCCCGTCAAGATGCCCGAGGGCCTGCTCGAACGCATGAAGCGCAAGATCGCCGAGGGTGCCTCGATCGAGGACGAGGGAGACTGCCAGGAGTAGCCCCCGGCTTTCCGCGGGCCCCATGCACCCGGGTGTTTCATACCCCCCCGTCGCCCCTGGGCGGATCATGGGCGGCATGAAGATCCTCATCACGGGTGCCGGCGGTCAGATCGGCACGGACCTGCTTCCGATCCTGGTTGGCCGCGGCGACGACGTCGCCGTGTTCGACCTGGCACCGCGCCCCGAGGGCTGTCCGGCCGAGGTCGAGTGGGTCCGCGGCGACATCACCTACGCGGAGGAGATCAACACGCTCACCGCGCGCTTCCGCCCGCACCGCATCATGCATCTCGCCGCCATCCTGTCGGCCGCGGGGGAAGGCATCCCCCACCGCGCCTACCGCATCAACATGGACGGCACGCGCAACGTGCTGGAGGCCGCGCGCCTGTTCGGCGTGGAGCAGGTCTTCTTCACCAGCACCATCGCGGCCTTCGGCCCCGGCCTCACGTCGCCCGTCGGCGACGACGTCCCCCTGCGCCCGACCACGATGTACGGCATCACCAAGGTCGCCGGCGAACTGCTGGGCGAGTACTACGAGGCGAACTTCGGCATCGACTTCCGCGGCGTCCGGTTCCCGGGCCTCATCAACGCCGGCATCCCGGGCGGCGGCACCAGCGACTACGCGCTGTTCATGTACGTGGATGGCATGCGCAGCGGCGGCTACGAGTCGTTCTGCCGTCCCGACGCCGTGATCCCGTTCATGTACATGCCCGACGCGATCCGCGCGATGCTCGAGTTGATGGACGCCCCGAAGGCCGACCTCGGTCGCTCCATCTACAACATCGCGGCCATCAGCCCGACGGCCGACGAGATCGCGGACGCCGTGCGCGCCCGCATCCCCGGCGTCGACCTCACCTTCGCGCCCGATCCGGCACGCCAGGCGATCCTCGACTCGTGGCCGGACGTGCTCGACGACAGCAACGCGCGCAACGACTGGGGCTGGAACCACGAGTTCGACCTCGAGGCGATGAGCGACGACCTCATGCCCAAGGTCAAGGCGTTGATCGACGCCCAGGGCGAGAACGCCCCCGCCCACGCGTGAGTTGACGCAGGCACGGCCCCCGGCCGGTCCGCTTCCCCCGTAGGGGCGGTCCAGGGAGGTGCGCAGCACCGAGCGTGTGTCCGCCCGCGCATCCGCCTGCCCCCCCTGCGTACGACGCGCGGGCCGTCGGCACTACTCCTTGAAGAAGAGCAGCGCCGCCAGGCCCACGAGCACGATGGCGAAGGTCCGCCGGATCACGACGGCCGGCAGGTAGCCCGCCAGCCAACTGCCCACGAAGGCCCCCACGACGGCCCCGATCGCGATCTGCCACGCGATGGAGAAGTCGATGTGGCCCTGGATGCCGCGCCGCCAGAGAGCCACGAGCATCGTCGGCACGATGACGGCGATGGCCGTGCCCGAGGCCTGCTTGGCGTCCATGTCCTTCAGGAAGATCAGCGCCGGCACGACGAGGAACCCCCCGCCCAGGCCCAGGACGCTGCCCAGGGTGCCCGCCACCAGGCCGATCAGGATCAAGGTCAGGACGTCCATCGCGCTCTCCTCCGCATGCCACGCGAGCGTACCAGCGGGGACGAAAGCTCCCGCGTCCGCCGTCCAAGAGCAAGGCGGGGGTATGCTAGCTCCCGTGCACGGCGGACAGGGGCCCACCCGGCAGGCCTCCTCCGCCCATCAGGACTCCGGAGGGGGTCCGCAGGGAGGCCCCGATGCGTACGGTCCGACTGCTCGTTCTTCTCACCGCTCCGGCGCTCGTCGCGCTGCTGGGCATGCCCGCGGCGGACGCCGATGACTGCGGCGGCGGACTCTACCGCGGTCACCCCAGCACCCACGGCGGACGCGTGAGCTGCAACCGCTCGGGGACCTGCTACGTCCGCGACCGCTGCCATCCGTCCACGCGCTATGTGGTGCCGCGCACCACCCGGGGCTGTGGCTGCAACTCGACCGGGTACGTCCGACGCGGCTACGGCCCGTGGTCCCAGATGCGCGGCCGCATCCGCAGCCGTGCGGACTACCGCCGGGCCTACATCAGCCGCTACTTCCTGCGTCGCTACCCGTTCTGCCTGCAGGAGGGTGCCGTACTCGAAGAGGCTGCCAGCCTCGACGTGCTGCTGGCCATCGGGGACGAAGACGCCGGCTCGGCGCGGGCGCTCGACGGCCTCGGTCGGCTCGATCGAGGCGCGGCCCGCTTCCATGTCGGTGACTACGCGGGCGCCAAGACGGATTTCGTTGCCGCCCTGGCCAAGGACCCGCAGGAGCACCGAGCGCGCCTCGGCCTGCTCCTCTGCGGCGTAGTCAAGTCCGACTGGCGCGGCGCCGCCGGCGAGCTGGACACGCTGGCCAAGGCCGGCGAGCTGCGCGCCGCAGATCGCCTCGAGGCCGAGAGCATCTTCGCCGATGCGACCAAGCTCAAGGGCATCACCGACGGCCTCAAGGAGACCTCCGGCTACCGGCTCACCGATGCGAAGGCCCACACGGTCACGGCGTGGCTCCTCGCCGGTCAGGGCGACGAGGCCGGCGCCAAGCGCTTCCTCAAGCTGGCCAAGCGTTGGGGCGGCACCTCCGCAGCCCGCACGGCCCTGGAGGCGAACCTGGGCATGGCGCCCAAGCCGAAGCCCGCCCCGATGAAGGCGCCTGAACCGAAGGCGGCCCCGGCGAAAGAGACGCTTCCCGGCATCCGCCCGCCGAACCCGGCGCTGCACCGCGAGATCGCCCAGGTCACCCCCCGCGGGAGTTGATCGTCCGAGGCGGCCAAGCCGTGGGGGTTGGGGTAGGGTCCATCCCATGGGGGAGTACGCCGAGTTCCAGCCGCAGCGTCCGCCGAGCGAGCGCTTCGGAGCCGATGTCGTGCGCCGCGCGCGCCCGGAAGACGCCGCGGAGATCACGCGACTGACCTGCGCACGGCAGGGCCTCGGCGAGAGCGTGGTGCGCCCGCGTATCGATGACGAGCTCAAGGGCCTCACCCGAGACGAACCCGGCTGCGTGTTCGTGGCGGCCATCGGCCATCACCTCGCGGGCTTCGCCCGCGCCCGGCAGCTGGAGTACGCCCGCGACGGGCTGCCCCTCGTGCTCCCCGAAGGCTGGTACCTGACCGGGGTGATCGTCGATCCGCCCTGGCGGCGGCGAGGGCTGGGCGTGGTACTCACCGGCGCGCGGCTCGACTGGCTCCGCCGCCGCACGGACGCGGCCTACTACGTGGCCAACCGCACCAACCGTGCATCCATCGCCCTGCATGAGCGCTTCGGGTTCCACGAGATCGCACGCGGCTTCCGCTACGCCCGCGCCAGCCTCGAGCCCGACGTCAGTGCCGCCTACGAGTTGCTGCTGCCCTCGAGCGGCGGCGGCGTACTCGGCGATGCCGGCTCGCGGCCCCGCAGCCACAGGTAGGCCCCGACCAGCAGCACCGCACCCTCGATGGCATAGAAGGCCATCAGGCCATTGAAGATGCCGCTGGTGAAGCCGTAGCTGTGGAGGCCGATGCCCAGCAGGTTCACGCCCCACCAGGAGAAGCCGACGATCATGCCCTGGAAGATGGTCGCGAGGCAGATGCCCAGCGCCTTGATCATCCCGGCCATGCGCGCATGCAGGATCGCGAGCTGCGCGAGGCAGATGAGCAGGGCCCCGTTCTCCTTCGGATCCCAGCCCCAGAAGCGGCCCCACGAGTCGTTGGCCCAGACGCCACCGAGGATCGTGCCGACCAACGAGGTGAGCAGGGCCACGCAGAGCATGCCGTAGACCATCTTCACGATGGCCCGATACCACTCCCCGCTGAGCGCGTCGCCCCGGAACAGCTTCCCGAAGACGTACACGTGCGCGAGAAGCGAGGCCGCGAGTCCGGCCATGTAGCCGATGCTGATGCAGATCACGTGGATCGTGAGCCAGTAGTTGGTGTCGAGGACGGCCACCAGCTGGGGCATCGTGTCGGTGCCCTTGAGCACCTCGTAGCGCCCCGCCAGCAACACGAGGCCGAGGCCGAGCAGCGGTGCCAGCGCCAGTGCCACGCGACGGCGCGTCAGCAACTCCGTCGCCAGCAAGGCCACCACACCACTCGCACCGATGAAGATGATCGTCTCGTAGAGCGTGCTCACCGGCGGACGACCCCGGATGAGGCAGCGCAGCACGATGCCGTAGGTGTGGTACGCGAGCGCGATGATCGTCACGCCCATGACGACATGCGGCATCCAGCGGAGTCGGGCCGCGAACATCATCACGATCGCCAGGATGAGCGCGAGGCCGTACATGCCCATGGCGCCGTCGAAGGGCGCAGAGGCATAGAACCCGATCTCGCGCTCGACCTCGCGGTACTCGCCACGCGCCTCTGCGAGCTTCGCCGTCAGGCTCTGCCACTCGGCAGCCCCTTGCGTGAAAGCCGCCTCGTCGTCGCTGGCGCGCGCCATGGTCTCCATCGCGCGCAGGGCCGCGAGATGGTCCGGCTCGATCACGCCACGCAGCAGGGCAAAGCCCGACACATCACGCAGCGTCAACCATGTGGCGCCGTCCATCGTGGCCTTGCCGGTCGGCGGCAGGAGGCCCACGCGCAAGCCGCGGTCGACCTTGGAGAACGCCTCCATGAGCAGGTTGCCGATCGCCGTGGCCTCTTCGCTCGCGTCCGAGCCGTCCTCGGCGCTGCCCATGCCCGCGCGTGCGCGCTGGATGAGCTCGGGAGACTTCTCGAGGATCTCCGTGAAGCGTACGGCCGTCTTGCCGCCGAAGAGCGGTGCGAGGGACGCATCCTCGAGCGGGAAGTCGGTGCGGGCCCAGCTGAACAAGTCCGCCATGCCCTCGAAGAGGGCCACGCTGTTGTTCAGGTCCACGACACCGGCCTGGACCGGCGCACGATCCTTGGGGTCGATCTCGCGGAACTGCTCGTAGAGCTGCGCAAGGCGTGCACGGACGTCCGCGGTCACGAACTCGTTGTAGCTGTAGCGGTCACGCTTCTTCTTCTTGGCGATCGCGGCACCGGCCCCGACGGCCTCGAGCGTCGCACTCGTCTGCACCGCGAAGCAGGCGTGGGTCTTGGCGCGTTCCTGACGGAACGCCACGTCGAGGAACCACTCGGTCGGCTTCAGCTTCTCCCCGTTCGCGTCGAGGCAGCTGCGCTTGTGGTTCATGCCGAGCAGGCCGAACGCCGCCCAGGTGTGCAGCGGCTTCACGCGCCCCTCCGACTGCACGGGGACACTCGCCACGGACTTCTGGGCCTCCTCGGACCAACCCGAGTGCTTGCCGACGGTCTGATCGCAACCCGTGAGGCCCAGCGCGGCCAACAGCACGAGGGCACCGGCGGCCCGCTTGCGCTGGTTGCGCTTCGTCTCGGCCCCGATCCACTTGACGAACTTCATGGCGAACTGCAGCGCCATGCCGGGAATGATGAGGAAGTAGAGCATCCACTCGGGCCACTTGTCGCTGGGGTTCTTGACCACCGACAGGGTCGAGTACGCCGGCGTCCCCGGCGGATCGTTCGGCTTCGGGCCGTAGTCGGACTGGTACAGCGTGTATCCACGCCAGCGCATGGGCTCGTTCATGGTGATGTGGATGGGCTCCTGGGAGCCGCCGTCGATCTTCGTCACGAAGCTGGAGTAGCGCTTGGCCATCGTCGTGCCCGCGTACTTCTCGTGCTCGAACTTGTCGAGGCGCACGGAGAACGGCATCGGCCACGTCCGACGGCGCAGATCGACCAGGTAGCGGGTCTCCCCCACCGTGGGGTTCCACGGGTACTCCTGCAGCCCCCAGAGGATCGAGCGCGTCGCCTTCCCGGCGTCCTCCGGGTGCAGGGTCACGATCACGCCCGGCACGTTCACGCGGTTGCCGATGCTCACCGGCTTCAGGCGCGCGAGCACGAAGCCCTCGATGGCGTGGCTGTCGCCCGGCTTGGCCGGCTGGGGCTGGGCGTTGCGCGCCATGTCGGAGATCACCACGTCGAAGGGCAGATCGGCGTGCGTCCACGTGACGCGCTCGCCCGCATCGAGATCCTTGAAGGACTCCCAGGGGATCACGAACTCGCGCTCGCCGTCCCCGGCGGGGGCCACCACGACCACCTCCCACTCGTGCACGCTCTGGAACTCGTCCGAGGTCTCGTTGAGGAACAACGTCATCTGCCCCTTGCTCGACCATTGATGCTCGACGAACGAGCCGGCCAGGAGCGAGAGGATGCCCACGTGGGCGATGATGATGCCGATGGTGGCCTTGCGCTTGCGGATGCGGATCACGCCACCGACGAGCAGGTTCACGAAGAGGACACTCAGCAACAGGTACCCGCCGAAGAGCGGCACCGGCACGACGCCGCCCGCCCACCAGACGAGCACGAGCGACTCGAAGTACTTGATCTGCACTTCGTAGAGGCTCATGTTCGCCTGCTCGAGCGTCCCCGCGAAGGTGAGGATGCCCAGAAGGATGAAGAGCCACGTCGCGACCTTCATGGAGCCGACGGCATCCAGGACGCGCGAGAAGGTCATGGGCTTCGACGTGCTCATCGGGCCTCCCGCAGCGAGGTGCAGAGTGCAAGGAATGCGGCTCGGTGCTTCGCGATGGCGTCGGGCGGCCCGACCATCTTCACGAAGATGGTGTCGCTCGCGCGGCTGCAGACCACGCCGAGCATGCGCACCGCCTTCTGGGGCGGTCCACCCGTGCCCGCGAAGTCGCCTTCGAGATCCAGCAGGGTCCCCTTGGACCCCAGCATCTCGATCGTCTCGAGCGCGGCCACGCCGGCATCGTCGAGCGGCTCACGGTGACCCATCTCGCCGCGCCAGCGGTTGACGTTCATGGCGAGGCCACCGGCCGTGCCGCCCAGGCGGCTGACGTAGCACCAGGCCGTGGGCGCGTCGGCAGGCACGAAGGTGACGACGCGCATCATCTTGGCGGGCTGCTGCTCCCAGCCTTCCGGCGCGTCCCAAGCGAACTCAGCACCCTTGGGTGCGCCGGCATTGGGTGCGCCGGCCTTGGGTGCCGCGCCCTTCGCCGGCCCCGCGGTGCTCGGTGCCCCGAAGGTGATCGAGTCGCCCAGCGCCTCGAAGGCGCCCTGCTGGGCCTCGATCGCAGCGGCCGGGCCCGTGAGCTTGAGGAACAGCGTGGCCTGCGGCAGCGAGAGCACGATGCCGAGCATGCGCGCGTTCTCGAGCGGGCCGCGGCCGGAGCGGCCGCCGCTGAAGGTGCCGGTCAAGTTGATGGAGGCCGCCTCGCGGCCGAGCAGCAAGCGCCGCGGCAGCGCCGCGATCGCCGCGTCGTCGACGGGGTCGAGCCCCATCTCACCGCGCCAGCGATTGACGTTGGCCTTGAGTCCGCCGCCGGAGCCGCCCAGTGCCACCAGCGAGCAGTCCGTGTCCGGCACGCCGTCGATCGTCCAGCTGCCCTTGCGGATGCTGCCCTCGGCCGGCGTCTGCTCGGACCAGCCGGCCGGCGTCGTCCAGCCGAAGGTCTGGCGGGCCTGGCCGCCATGGCCGGCCGGAGCCCCGTCGCCGCGACGCCGGTAGCCGTAGCGCTCGGCGGCCGACATCCCCTCGGGAACCGCGCGGCGCACGGTCTCGCGGGTGCGGACATCGGTGATCGGATGGGTCTCACCGCCGTCCCCACAGCCCAGGAGGAGGGCGGGGAGCAGGCCGACAAGGAGAATCGAACGCGAACAGCGCATGGGCGGCTCCTGGGGCAGAGCGGGGCGGGGCCGGGGGGGCTAGGGGATCTTCGCGCCGGCAACGGGGGGCGGCGAGAAGAACGCGACCCCTGCCGGGCCCATTCCTCGCTCTGTCGGCCTGTTTCCGAAGCGATCCGGGCCTGACTTGCCTGCAAGCGGCCTTCCGGTACCTTCCCTGGCTCGCTGGTGCTTCGGGTGCACGTATCCGAAGCCGGCGTCGGCTGGCCCGCAGGGCCTCGCCCCGGCGTCGCCCCTGGAGGGATCCAGTCGTTTGGAGAGCCGACCCATGGGTGGTTACACCGGACCGAAGGTCAAGAAGAGCAAGCGCGTTCGCGCGCCCATCAGCGACACCTCGAAGCACCACAAGGCCGACCTCGATCGCGGCCCCGGCGTGCACGGCTTCAGCCGCCGCCGCAAGCTCACCATCTACGGTGAGCGCCTGCGCGAGAAGCAGAAGCTCGCCTTCTTCTATCACGTGTCGGACAAGCAGTTCCGTCGCTACATGAAGGAAGCAAAGCGTGTCCGTGGCAACACGGGTGACAAGCTCAACGAGCTGCTCGAGCGCCGCCTCGACAACGTCGTGCGCCGCGCCGGCTTCTGCCGCACGATCTGGCAGGCCCGCCAGACCGTCGTCCACGGCCACATCACCGTGAACGGCAAGAAGGTCGACCGCCCGAGCTACATGATCAAGGCCGGCGACTCGGTCGGCGTGCGCGGCAAGAGCGAGAAGGCCGTCCAGGCGATGGTCGACTCGGTGGACGCCGGCACCATCGTCCCCGCGTGGATGACCGTCGAGGGTCTGAAGTGCAAGGTCGACCGTCTGCCCGAGCCGGACGAGATCTTCCGCCCCT
This sequence comes from Planctomycetota bacterium, assembly GCA_029213105.1. Lineage (GTDB taxonomy): Bacteria > Planctomycetota > PLA2 > PLA2 > JAEUHO01 > JAHEIK01. The sequence goes on along the minus strand of JARGNS010000003.1, from coordinate 11,708 downwards.
TCGAGACCAGCATGCTGGCCGTCGTCGAGTTCATGAAGTAACGAGCCTTCGGCTCGTTACGGGAAGGACCGCCCTGCCGGGGCGGTCCTGTAGGGGCGGTCCAGCGAGCGCAGCAAGCGTGTGTCCGCCCGGCGCGCCCATTCGTGCGGTCGCCTTCCCCCACCTGCTGTGTGGGGGGCCCAAACGGAAGAAGCCCTCGGCCCATGCCGCGGGCTTCTTCCGTGTGGGGCTGTACTCCCGCCATGCGCACGCCCCCGGTCACTCGCGGGCGCACACACGCTCGCCCTGCGGGCTTCGCTGGAGCGCCCCTACGGAGACGCACGTCCGCACGCGACGACGGGCTTCGTTCGTTTTTGGCTCGAGCGCAGACATGCTCCGCCCCTAGCGCGCGCCGATATGGCGATCGAACCAGTCGACGAGCCGCTTGAACACGTCGTGGCTCGCGCCGCCGATGCCGTGGCCGCGCTTCGGGTACAGCACGACGTCGTAGTTGGTCTTCTTCGCCTGGATGAAGGCCTCGACCAGCCGCACCGTGTTCTGGGCGTGCACGTTGTCGTCGCCCAGCCCGTGCATCAGCAGGAGCTGGCCCGTCATCGTCTTCGCGTGCGTGATGGCCGAGGACTGCTTGTAGCCCTCGGGGTTGTCCTTCGGCAGGCCCATGTAGCGCTCGGTGTAGATGGAGTCGTACAGGCGCCAATCCGTCACCGACGCCACCGCCACGCCGGCCTTGAACACGTCACCACGCCTCGTCAGGGCGTTGCAGGCCATCGTTCCGCCGTAGCTCCAACCCCAGATGCCCACCCGCTCCGGATCGACGTAGCCACGCTTCAGGATGTGCTGCACGGCCGTGGCCTGATCGTCGATCTCGAGCACGCCGAGCTTGCCGTAGACGCTGTGCAGCCAGTCCCCCCCCTGCCCGGAGGTACCCCGACCGTCGGCCTGCAGCACCAGGAAGCCCCGCTGGGCGAAGAACGTCGCGGCGAGGGGCCCGCGCCCGTAGGTGTTGCGCACCATGCGCGAGCCCGGGCCTCCGTAGGTATTGACGATCAATCCGTAGCGCTTGGACGGGTCGAAGTCCTTCGGCTTCCAGAGGCGCCAGCGGATATGGCCCAGAGGCTGCCCCTCCTTGCCGCCCGGCACCGGGATCTGCCCGTACTCGGGCACGGCGAGCTCGAGGTCGTCCAGCGCCTTCGCGCGCGCCTCCCCGATCTCGCGGATGGGCTCGCCATCCCGTACGCGTGCGAGCACGGTCCGTGCGGGCGTGGTGGCATTCTGGGTCGTGACCAGCGCGTAGGTACCGCTCTCATCCAGGGACGCGGAGGTCCAGAGGAACGGGTCCCGCGCGAACGGGGCACGTACGAGCTTCTCCACGCCGGGGCCGCCGAGGAACAGACCTTGGGTGTGGGATCCATGCGGGATGCCCTGGTAGATGCAGCGCCCCGTCGAGACGTCGTAGTGCAGCACGGCCGAGGCGTCGACCCGCGGCGGCGTGAGGTCGACGAAACGCTCGGCCAACGGCAGGCCCGGACGCATGTCCACACGTTGCCAGCGCACGGCATCCGGCTGCCAGCGCCGGATGCGCACGGCCGGCGCGACGTCGCGCCCGCGGGGTGCCAGGAGCCAGCCGCGGAGCGCCTTCGCCTCGCCATGTGCCCCCCCGCGCTCGACATGGCGGGTCTGCGTGCGGTTGGCGAGCGTCACGACGGGGAGAGCGGCCTCGAGCCCCCCCGCCTCGGTGGATTGCGGCCACCGGACGCCCACGACCAGGTCAAGGCGCAGGAGCACGTGCAAGGACGGCGCCTTGGCGACCCAGCGCGGCTCGCCCCCCCCCACAGGCACCACCCCGACTCGCACCTTGGGGTTGGGGTCGCCGGCGCGGGGGTAGCGCATGAGGCGCCCCTCCCCGCGAACTCCGAGCAGGCTCGGCAGGCGATGCGTCGGCACCTCACTCTGGTCCATCTGGAGGTAGGCGATGTGTTTGCCGTCCGGCGACCACCAGGCCGCCGTCCGGAAGCCGAGCTCCTCCGGGTAGACCCAATCGAGCGTGCCGTTGAGCAGCGTGTCGCTGGCCCCGGTCGTGAGCTGGCGCGGGGCGCCCCCCCCCGTCGAGACCACCCACAGCTCGTTGCTGCGCGAGAAGCTGACGTGCTTGCCGTCCGGCGCGATGTTGAGGTCGGCCATCGGGACCCGGGTGTGCGTGAGCCGGCGTGTCGTGCCAGCCGCGAGGTCCACCCAGACGAGATCGCCGCGCACGACGACGCAGAGCTGCCTGCCGTCCTTGCTCCAGGTGAAGCGCCGCGCTCCCGCGCGACCGACCGCACGCATGGCGCGCACCTTCTTCTTGCGCGGCTTGCCGTCCTCGCCCCTCTCCATCGCGGGCACGAGGGGCTCCAGCGTGGAGAGATCGAAGAGATCCTCCTGCGCCCCCGTCTCGGGATCCATCGTCACGAGGACGGACTTCACGATCGGTCGCGCAGCCGCGCCCTTCTTCTTCCCCTTGCCCGCGGCGCCCTTCGTCGGCTTCTGCTTCGTCGGCTTGGGCTTGCGCACGTCGAGGCGCACGAGCTGCTTGTGACCGGGTCGCCACGACCAGCCGGGAATCGGCTTCGTGAACTTCCGCCCCCCCCCGAAGACGTCCTTGAAGGTGAGGATCGACGGATCCGCCGGCGTCGGCTTGGCTTGCGCCGGCGGCGCCTTGGCCTCGTCGTCGGCCGCGCGGGCGAGGGATCCCCCCATCAGCAGGCAGGGGAGCACAAGCAAGGCGAGGGGGGCACGGACGCGCATGGCCCGCCCTTATCGGTCGCGGGCGCCGTGAGCGCAACGGGCTCCGGCCCTTGAAATGGCCGTCTGGAAGCCTGGGGGTGCAAGGAGTTAGGTTGTTTTTCGTGTCGAAGCTCCCCGCCAACCCCAGCCCCTTCGATCCCGAGGGCCGCACCCGCACGGCCACGGTGACCGACGACGCCCTGGCCGCCCTCGACGTGCGGGCGGGCGACCGCGTCGTCGTCATCCACGGCCGGACGCCGGAGTACGGCGACCTGGCCCTCGTGGAAGAGGACGGCGCCGAGGCCTTCTGGAAGGTCTACCCCGAGGGGGACCACCTCGACTTGAGTACGGGCGAGGCGCGCCGCCGGGTTCCCGCGACATCGGTGCGGGTGCTGGGCGTAGCCGTCGCCGTCCTGCGCGCCTTGCGCGCCTTGCGCGCCTAGACCCCCGGCGTCTGCCGGGGCATGAGGGCGCGGGCGGCCTACTTCGCCTTGCGCTTGTACTTCACGATCTGCCTGTGCGCATGGGACGCCGCGCGGGCGAGACTCTTCAGCGGACTCTTCGCCGCCTTGGCCAGCGCGGCCTCGGCGGGCAGCGTCACCTCGACCGGCATGTTCCACAGCGCCGTCGCCGCGCCCGTCCGATACGACTCGGGCGCCACGGTCTCGCCCAGCATCTCGATCAGGGTGGGCACGGCGAGGGCGCCCATGTGCCGGAACGCGAACTCGGCGCTGTCGCGCAGCTCGCGATCCTTCGAGCGCATCGCCTCCTTCAGCAAGGAGAGCGAGCCGCTCCCGAGCGCCAGGGGCAGGTACTTCACCGCCACGCGGCGGACCTCGAGTTCCTCACTCTGGGCACCCGCCGCGAAGATCGCCTTGCCACGCTCGTCTCCGCGGTCGAGCAGGTACTTCGCGAAGTGCAGGCGAGCGAGCATGGGGGCCGACTGGTCCTCGAACGCCTCGACCACGGCGCCCAGCGTGCCGGGCAGCTTCCAGGCGATGGCCTGCTCGAGGGCCTTGCGCCGCTCGCGGCTGGAGCCCTTCCCGAGGCGCGGGAGCACGTCCGTCTTCGCACCGTCGCGCGTCACCCCATCCTTCAGGGTGGTGCGCAGTACGCCGCCGGTGTCCTGGCCACGCCAGAGGAAGACGAGCTCCTGGGCGCTCTCGTCGATCCACCAGCCCGAGTACCACCAGACGGAGGACACGGTGCGCGAGAGCGTCTTGCGCCGCTCCTCGGACAACAGCTCGTAGAGCGAGCGGGTGAAGCGCAACGCACCCTTGCCATCGTGCACATCCACGGCGCGCCCGGAGCCGATCTGGGCATAGGTCTCGAAGAGCACGAAGCCCTTGCCCGCGTTCAGGCAGCGCACCTCCATCGGCATGGTGCATGTGCCGCGTGCCACGACCCGGTCGCCCTTGTCGATCGCGATGGGACCCGTGGCCGTGGGAAGGAGGCGTCGGGGCGCAGCCCCCTTCGCACGCGCCACGAGGCGGAACGTCGCGTCGCGGTAGCTGTCCTCCGGCTCGACCACCACGTACCAGCGTCCGTCCTCGCTGCTGGCGAGCTCCGGCCCCGGGGCACGCCACGAGTCCGCACCCGCCGGGTGGGCCAGGAGCAGGGACGAGGCCACGAACAGGGCGAAGCTGAGCAGGGTGCGCATGGGCAGACTCCGGGCCGGCCCCTCATCAGACACGCGCGGCCAGGGTCGGTTCCCCGACCTCGCCGAGCCGACGCCCCGATCAGTAGCCTTCGGGCTTCTTCTTGTTGGGCGCGCCGGAGCGCAGGGCCGCGAGGATCTTGCGCTCCGAGAGCGTCTTGCCCTGCAGGATCTTGCGCACCTTGCCGTCCTTCTTCAGGACGAGAACCGCCGGATAGCTCGTCACGCCCAGCGCCGCGAGTGCCTCACCGTGGGCCACGGCATCGAGCTTCGTCGGGTGCAACTGCGCGCCGTAGTGCCGCACGAGCGGGTTCATGAACACCTCGTTCTGCAGCAACTTCGTCGGCGTGTGATCCGTCGCGTCGCTCTTGTACGCGTAGACGAACACGCCGCCCTTCTTCTCACGGCCTGCGGCCTGCAGCGCCGCGGCCTGGTCCGTGCCCCACGCGAAGTTCATGTCGACCCCGGGCGCACAGCGTCCCTCCCGAGCTCCCGTCCACCAGCGGAAGTACGGCATGAGCTCGCCCGGCCACTGATGACCGAGCCCCGTCTGGAACCGCGCCTCGACGACATCGACGCTCTTGCGCAAGAGCTTCACCGTCTCGCGCGCCGAGGTGGCATTGGCGTCGCGCGACCCGGCCAAGGCGAGGACGCCCATGGAGGCGGCCCACTTGGGCGGCGATCCTCCGCGGAAGCCCGAGCCGACCCACGTGGCCGTGCGCGGCTTCAGATCGTCGTCGAAGGCCAGGGGCGGAAGGCTCCAGCCCCCGTTGCTGTAGCCGACGACGTGCAGCTTGGTCTTGTCGATCGGCAGCGAGGCCAACAGGTGCTGGATGATCTTCTTCACCTTGCCGATGTCGGAGTCCGACCACACCTGACCGCTCGACTTCGGCGCACACACGACGTAGTGCTCCGGCACCCACTCGCGCATCGCAGCGGCCATGCCGGTGGCCGAGCCGCCGGCGCCATGCAGTACGACCGCGAGCGAGGCGGGCTTGTCCTTGACGAGCCCGGCAGGCACGCCGAGTTCGACCTTCAGCCCCTCGATCTGCTGCGTGCTGCGGCCCGCGGGGTAGGCGGCCTTCTCGTCCTCGGCCAGCACGACGGAGGTCGACAAGAGGCAAAGCAGCAAGATGGCCGGCAAGGCGATTCGAAGCATGGAGGTCTCCCTCGACGGAGCTGACTCGGTAGAACGGTCTGGACCCTAGCGAACCCGCTGACCCGGCACCGCGCCGTCGTCAGGCGAGAGGACGTAGATGTCGTCGCCACCCGGGCCGGCCGCGATGACCATCCCCTCGCTGACGCCGAACTTCATCTTGCGCGGGGCCAGGTTGGCAACACAGACGACCAGGCGCCCCTGCAACTCGGCGGGGTCGTAGGCGCTCTTGATGCCTGCGAAGACCTGGCGGGTCTCATCACCGCCCAGGCCGAGCGTCAGCTTCAGGAGCTTCTTCGCCCCGTCGACATGTTCGGCAGTGATCACGCGCGCCACGCGCAGATCGACCTTCATGAAGTCGTCGAAGGTGCACTCCTCGGCGACCGGCTCGGCCTTGAGGGCTGCGTCGTCATCCGTGGTCTGCGCGGAGGGCGTCACATCCGCGGCCACCGCGAGTTCCTTGGCCTCCTCCATGGCAGCGAGGATGGCGTCGCCGTCCACGCGCTGGATGAGGTGCTTGAACTTCGACACGGGCGTGCCCACGAGCGGCGTCTGGGCATCGTCCCAATGCTCGATCGGCGCGTTCAGCAGCACGCCCACCTGAGCACGCAGTTGCGGCAGCACCGGCGCCAGGTAGACGACGATCTGTCGGAACAGGTTGAGTGCGATGGTGCAGACGTCCTGCAGTTCCTGCGCCTTGGTCTCATCACGCTTGAGCGACCACGGCTGGGCCTCTTCGACGTACTCGTTGGCGCGATCGGCCAGGGCCATGATCTGCTTCATCGCCTTCGCGTAGTCGCAGTTCTCGTAGTGGTTGGCGATGGCCTCGCCCGCGGCCGCGGCCTGGGCGAACAGCCCACCATCCTCGGGGTAGGCGGCAGACAGACCGCTGCCCTTCACGAAGCGCGCGGTGCGGCTCGCGAGGTTGACGACCTTGCCGACGAGGTCGCTATTGACCTTGGCGATGATGTCGTCCGTGCCCCAGTCCAGGTCCGCCAGCGTGTCGCCCAGCTTGCTTGCCAGGTAGTAGCGGATGTAGGCCGGATCGAGATGGTTGAGGTAGGTCGAGGCGCGGACGAAGGTGCCCTTGCTCTTGCTCATCTTCTCGTTGTTGACCTGGAGCATGCCGTGGATCTGCACACGGTCGGGCAGCGTGAAGCCCGCGGTCTTGACCATGGCCGGCCAGAACAGGCAGTGGAAGTAGATGATGTCCTTGCCGATGAAGTGCCGGATCTCCGTGTCCGGGTTGCGCCACCAGTCGTCGAACTCCTCGCCGTTGGCGTCGCACCACTCCTTGGTCGCGGCCATGTAGCCGATGGGGGCGTCGAACCAGACGTACCAGTAGTTGCCCGGGGCATCGGGGATCTCGAAGCCGAAGTAGGGCGCGGGACGTGAGATGTCCCAGTCCCAGAGTTCCTCGCCGAGGAAGGCCCCCTTCAGGTAGTTCGCGACCTCGGGCTGCAGGCGGCCCTCGGTCTGGGTCCACTCCGCGAGGAAGTCCTGCAAGTCCGCAATGCGGATGAACAGGTGATTCGCCGATCGCGTCTCCGGCGTGGCGCCGGAGAGCGCACTGACCGGGTCGATCAGGTCATTGGGTGTGTAGGTGCTGTTGCAGGACTCGCAGTGGTCGCCGTACTGGTCGGGCGTCTTGCAGCGCGGGCAGGTGCCACGCACGAACCGGTCGGCGAGGAAGGTGCCCTCCACCGGATCGAACAGCTGCGTGACCTCCTTCTCCACGACGAGCCCGGCCTCGCGCAGCGAGCCCCAGACCTCGTGGCAGAGCTCGCGATTCGCTTCGGAGTTCGTGCTGCCGTAGTGGTCGTACTCGACGCCGAAGCCCTGCAGGTCGCGCTGATGCGCGGCATTCATCTCGGCCAGGATGTCCTCGGCCGGACGCCCCTCCTGACGCGCACGGATCATCGTCGCGGTGCCGTGGGTGTCATCGGCGCAGACGGCGAGCACCTTGTGCCCGCGCAGTCGCTGGAAGTCGGCCCAGATGTCGGTCTGGATGTGCTCCAGCATGTGGCCGACGTGCAGCTGCCCATTGGCGTAGGGCAGCGCGGCGGTAACGAGGATGCGGCGGGTGGACATGGATCGGCTCCAGACGTGGGCAAGGATGCCCGTGGAGGCAGAGCAAGGGAAGGAGAGACTGGGACGCCGGCGCCCCGGAGGGGGCCCTAGCGAAGGCCGCAGGCGGCGTGGACGTCCGCAAGCACCTCGGCGCCGACCTGACGCGCCCGCTGGGCGCCGGTGGCCAGGACGTCGCGCACGAAATCGAGATCCTGGGCCAGCGCTTCACGCCGGACGCGGGCCTCGTCGAACTGCGCATGGAAGGCCTCGAGCAGACGCGTCTTGAACGCGCCGTAGCCCGAGCCCCCCGACCGGTACTGCGCCGCCACCTCGGCGAGCTCGTCCTCGGCGAGGAAGAGCTTCAGGAGGCCGAACACGTTGCACGTCTCGGGATCCTTCGGATCCTCGACGGGCGTCGAGTCCGTGACGACGCGCATGATCGACTTCTTCACCTGCTTGTCGGAGGCGAAGAGCTGGATCGTGTTGTCGTAGCTCTTCGACATCTTGCGGCCGTCGGTGCCAGGCACGACGGCGACATCCTCCATGATGCGGGCTTCCGGCAGCGTCAGCGCGCCGCCTTCGCCCGTCTCGGGATCGAAGTCCTTGCAGTAGGTCATGTTGAACTTCACGGCGAGATCGCGCGTGAGCTCGAGGTGCTGCTTCTGGTCCTTGCCGACCGGCACGACGTTGCTGCGATAGAGCAGGATGTCCGCGGCCATGAGGATCGGGTAGCCGAAGAGACCGAAGTCGACCTCCTTGCCCTTCGCCACCGCGTCCTTGTAGCCATGCGCACGCTGGAGCTGCCCCATGGGGCACACGCTGCCGAGGATCCACATCAGCTCGCTGACCTCGGGCACCTGCGACTGCACGAAGAGCGTGCAGTGCTCCGGGTCGAGCCCGAGCGCCAGGTAGTCGAGCGCTACGCCGAGCGTCAGCTCGCGCATCTGCTCCGCGTCGCGTACGAGGTCGAGCGCGTGCAGATCGGCCACGAAGTAGTAGCCCTCACCCTGCTCCTGCAGCGCGATGAATTGCCGAATCGCCCCGAAGTAGTTTCCGAGGTGAGGTCGACCGGTTGCCTTGACGCCGCTGAGGATCCGCATGGTTCTGCCGTGGGGTGAGGACGGGAAGCTACTAGGACGAGAAGCAGGACGCGCCTGTTCCCTACGACCTGCCCTGCTCTTGGCCGCGCCCGCCCTAGTTGCTGCGCACGATCTCCGGGCGGATGAAGTTCAGCGCCCCTGCGACTTCGCGGGACTCGACGCGGCCGTTGAACAGGGCGCCCGTCGACGGCGTGAGATCGATGCGCAGACGGGTCACGAACGGCCCGACGGTGTCGGTCGGCTCCTCGCGCAACTGGATCCCGTCCGGGCTCCAGTCAAAGCGCGTGAAGGCCGGCACCACGAGGTCGGGCAGGAGGTACTCGGTGCCCAGGGCGGGCGTGTAGGCACGTACGGGCACCACGAGCTCGCCGCTCGTCGGGTTCGTGATGGTGATCCAGCTGCGCGTCCCGCTGAGCGTGGACGTGGCGACGGGGCAGTCGGTGACGCACGCACGGTTCGTGAGCGGGATGGGGCTCAGCACCCGGTAGAACGCCGTGCCCGAGGCATCGAAGTGGCGTGCCGAGAGGTCGACCTCGCGCGGGGCCTGCACGACGAGCGTGACGGCCTCGAAGCCGCCGAAGCTGAACACATCGCCGAAGAGATCGCTGAACCAGCTGACCTCCGGATTCACGAGCCCGGCGGAGAGCGTGTTCGTCGTGCCCATGAACACGGCACGTCCCGCAGGCAGCGTGAACTGTCGCGGGGTCACGAGCAGCGGCGTCCCACCGCTGCGCAGGATCGCGCGCAACGTGACCGTCTGCGTCGCGGACGAGGTGTTGCTCATCATCAGGCCGAAGTCGTGGATGTTGCCCACACCGTCGAGGCCGAACTCGACGTCGAACCCGATGTCCACGAGGCTCGGGAAGTCGGCGTCGCGAAGCTCCCGGTAGCGGCCCTCGGCGTGCACCTGGATGGTGCTCTCGCGCGATGCGATCGAGAACCGGTAGAGCTCGCCGGCGGCCGCAGGCGTCATGGGGGTGGCGCGCACGAAGCCGATGGCGCCCACCGGAGGCGTGAAGGGCACGGACACCGAACCGTTCGCGGGCACGGGTACGACCGAGGAGGCGACCGTCGTGCCATCGGCACCGATGACATCGACATCGAACGTCACGGCCAGCGGCACGGATCCGGGCGCCATCTCGGTGACGCTGTGGTTGACGAGCTGGACCTGCAGCGTGCGCCCGAAGACGGCCACATGCGCCGTATCGGCACGCGGCACCAGGCCGGCAATCGAGTCGGCCTCAGCGCTGCTGCCACTCCCAATGCGGCGGCTGATGTACGGGAAGATGAACCCGGTCGTGGCGGTGGGTGTCGGCTCGCCGGTCACGGGATCGAGGGTCGTGACATCGCGCGTGTCGACGTGGATCCAGCCCCCGGCGGGGGCCGCGCCAAGGAGGCTGCTGAGGTTCACCTGGCGCTCGGCCAGGCCCGCGACCGTGATGGCCGTCGTGCCGAGGGCGTAGGGCGCACCCGCCGGCGTGTACGGCGTCACGTGTACGACCCCGCCGACGGTCGTGACGTTCTTGAAGCCGAGTGTGACGGTCTCTCCACTGCTGGGCAGGAAGGGGAGCGCGAAGACGGAGGCGCGGGGGGGGGGG
>JARGNS010000003.1:0-1354 GCA_029213105.1 Planctomycetota bacterium | reverse complement strand
CCGCGGCGCGCGCCGCGGGTCTCATCGTCACCGCCGGATCCGCAACCGGCGAGGAGCAGGGCGCATACACAGAGTGCGAGCGAGGGAAGCAGGAAGCGCCTGGTCATGGGGATCCTCCGGAGAACCACCGATCCTCCCAGGCCCCCTATCCAAGCGCAATTCCGGCCGTACGCCCCCCCAACCATTTGGAAACCGTGCAGATCGGGGCCGCGCCCAGCCCCGGGGAGGGCCAAAACGAGGGTCGCCCCAGCGAGCCTCCGCCATCGTTCGAGGCGGCACCCGCTGGGGCGAGGGGGGGGACTGCGATCCGTAGGGTCTCGGTTCTCGAAAGAGCCGGGGGCAACACGCCCCCGGTCAACTGGGGGCTACCGGCCGCGCGCGACGGCGCCGGCCTGCGGGGGAAGGACGGCCACGGCCACGACGCGGCCTGTCACGGGATCGATCTCGAAGAGATCCACGCCCGTGCTGCTCTCCGGGTCCCCATCGATGCCATAGAGCGAGCCGCCACTGGCGGCCAGGGCCTCGAGCACGGCGCCGGGCGTCAGGTTCTGGCTGCGGCCGGCGAGGTCACTGTCCGGGATCCAGGCTTCGAGGGCACTCGGGTCATCCTCGGGAGCGAGGAAGACCACGCCACGGTCGGCGGCGAGGCCGCCGCCCGGCGTGGAGCCCGCGAGCGTGGAGACGGGCGTCGTCTGGCCCGTGACCCGGTCGATCTCGACGAGCACGTTCGTGCTGGTACGGCCCACGAGGCGGCCCTCCAGGAAGGTGACGTCGAGGATCTCGAGGGCGCCCCCGGTGCTGCCGTCGCGTAGCAACGCCACGGCTTCCCCGGCGCCCGTGACGGGATCGATGCGGATCAGGTGCGGCGGGACGGCACTCTCGATGGCGTAGATCTGCCCCTCGGGCGCCATCGCCATGCCCTCGACGGGGAAGCCGACGGCTCCGACGGTCTGGACGGCGCCCGTCTGCAGGTCCACGCGGTAGAGCTTCGGGTTCGGCGCGCCCGCCCCCTCGGCCACGAGCATGGTGGGCGCGACGTACTGGAAGCCGCGGGCGAGGATGGCACCGTCGAGACGCTCGGACTCCTCGCCGAGGAGCCAGATCGTGACCTGGCCCACCGGACCGGCCGGGGTCGTGAGTCGGATCGTGGAGTCATCGACGATCTCCCACACCGGCGCGAGGTTGTCCCCAAGGCGCACCCCGAGGATGCGGTTGGCGGTACTCGTGAAGCCGCGGCCATGCAGGGTGAGCTGGGTACCCCCGGCCGTGGAGCCCTCGGCGGGGGTGACGCTCGTGAGGGTCTGGACGTACGCGGGGCCGGCCTCGCCGCTGCCACCGCCACCGCCGCACGCGG
>JARGNS010000507.1 GCA_029213105.1 Planctomycetota bacterium | reverse complement strand
CGCACGGCGCCGACACGCCGGGCGATCGGCGCACGCTGCCGGCCGCGCTGACGACCTACCCGGAGATCTTCAAGCGCACGCTCGGCTACGACACCGCCGGCTTCTTCGGAGGCCTCTGGTTCTCCGACGCGATGGGCACGCTCCAGGGCTTCGACACCCGCCGCTACGACTTCCTGCTGCAGGGCACGGAAGCGCATGTCGGGCGTTGGAAGGAACGCCGACGCGCGACGGCGCCGCACCTGCTCGTACTCCACACCTTCGAGGCCCACGAACCGTACGGAGCGCGCAACCATCCCTGGCCTCCGCGGGCGGGGGTCCATCCCCTCGCGACGGCCGCGGCGCCGACCGCCGGCACGGATCGTTGGGAAGAACTGGTCGGCTACTTCACGGACCGCGACGTCCGTGACGCCGTTCGGGGCGCGCGCGACCGCGAGGCGCTCGCACGCATCGTCCACTGGATGCAGCATGGCTGCGAGGAGGACCCGCGCCCCGATGCCCTGGCCCGCTTGCGCGAGGCCTACGAGGCGGGCGCCGCCTGGGTGGACGGCCTGTTGCGCAACACGTGCTCGTGGCTGGAGGCCGAGGGCCTGCTCGACGACGACACGATCCTGATCGTGACGTCGGACCACGGCGAGGCATTCGGCGAGGAGGGACTCATCGGCCACGGCCGCGGCCTGCAGGACGAGCTCGTCCGCATCCCCCTGGTGATCCGCGGCCCGGCGCCGTTTCGCGGCGGCAAGATCGTCCGCGGCCCCTTCGGGCTCATCGACGTCTTCCCCACGTTGCTCGACTGGATGGGGATGCCGCCAATGCAGGAGGCCGACGGGCGCTCCCACCTCGCCGCGCTCGAGGGCTCGCAGGAGCTTGCCGAGCCGGTCGTCTGCGAGGTGCGCGCCGTGCCGCACACCCTGGGCGAGGACCGTTCGTGGGTCCGTGCCGCGCTGCGCTCCGAACGCTGGCGCTGGGAGTTCCGCTACGACCTCGGTGACGGCACCGTCGAGGAACGGGTCACCGACCTCGGCGCCCCCGCGCGCCAGGCCACGACGGTGCTGGCGCCCGACACGCCGCTCCCCGGCGCCCTACGGGCTGATGCGGTGTTCTGCGCTGCGATCGAGCGCATGCGGGCGCGCTGGTGGGCCGAGGCGGAGCAGACGGCCGGTCGGGCCTTCTCCCTGTACGGCGTCAATGTCGGCCCGCTCGTGAGCAAGCGGCCGCCCCCCTGCACACCGCGTCCCGCGCCGCCGCGCTAGCGGACCATGCCTGCGCTCCGCGCGCTCGCGGACCATGCCTGCGCTCCGCGCGCTCGCGGACCATGCCTGCGCTCCGCGCGCCAGCGGTACATGCCTGCGCTCCGCGCGCTAGCGGTACATGAACGTGAACGCCGGGACGCCCCGCCCCAGGGCCAGCCCATCGTCCAGGGCCTGCTGCAGCAGCTCGGGATTGCGGGCCAGCGCGGTCACGGCGTCGAAGCCACGGTCGGCCGCCTTGAGGCGCGCCGCTTCCCGGGCGTAGGCGGCGAGGTCGGTCCCCTCGCCCACCGTGTGCCCGCCGTTCTTGGGCACCAGCCGCGCCATGAGCCGTACGGCCTGCCAGCGCATGGCCAGCCGGCGCGCGTCACGCCCGCGGTCCCAGCGTGCCTTGACCAGCAGCCACTGGCGGTGACTGAGAGCGAGTCGATCGCGCACGCTCTCGGAGAGTCGTCGCAGATCGCGATCGAGGTAGTCCTTGAGCGCCGAGATCTGTCCGGGGGAGAGGCGAATCGCCTCGCCTCGGCCGAGCGACGCCACGAAGACCACCGTCTCGAGGTAGGCCACCGCCGCGAGGTCCTTGACCTCCGGGATGCCGAGCCACACGACGCTGTGCCGGCGCTCGAGGACATGGCGCACGATGCGATGGGCGGGATCGTCGGGGGCCGCGTTCATGCGCTGATCCACGGCCCGGCGGAAGGCGCGCAGGCAGGCACGCACGCCCCGCCCGTGGCAGCAGCGCGCGCAGCGGCGGATCTCGACGATGTTGTCCACGAGGTCGAGGAAGCGCTGCCGCTCCCCGGCCGCCGCCGCCCGGAAGCCCTTGGCGAGCGCCTCCCGCAGGAGGATCTCGGTCTGGCGCGGCAGGGCCACGTCGAAGGAGGCCTCGAAGAGATCCACGTAGGCGTTCAGGTGCCCGCGCGAGAGCCGCGGGGTGCCGTCCACGATCAGGTCGCTCGGGGCCCCCTCCCGAAAGCGGGGGTCGAACGCCTCGCGGGCGCTGTCCCCCCAGGCCGCCGCCGGCGCGGCGAGGAGGATCAGCAGGAGAAGGAGGCGTGCCATGGCCCGCCATTCAAGCACGGCCACGCGCTCGCGCTGAGCGCGAGTCTCGCCCAGACCGCCCGTACCATGGTCGACCCCACTTCCAGGGATGCACGCGCCATGACCACGACGCAGTCGCCCACGCAGGGCAAGGACTTCTCCATTGGCTACGAGGGCCCCGTGAAGGCCCCCACCGGCCCCGAACTGACCACGGCCTCGTGGCAGCTCGAGGCGCCGCTGCGCATGTTGCTGAACAACCTCGACCCCGACGTCGCCGAGAATCCCGAGGATCTCGTCGTCTACGGCGGTACGGGCCGCGCCGCGCGCTCCTGGGAGGCCCTCCGCGCCATCCAGCGCAGCCTGCAGAGCATGGCCCCCGACGAGACGCTGCTGGTCCAGAGCGGCAAGCCGGTCGGCATCTTCCGGACCCACGAGGACGCGCCGCGGGTCCTGCTGGCCAACAGCCACCTGGTCCCCCACTGGGCGACCCGCGACGAGCACGCACGACTCGAGGCCCTCGGTCTGACCATGTACGGGCAGATGACCGCCGGCTCGTGGATCTACATCGGCTCGCAGGGGATCCTGCAGGGCACCTACGAGACG
>JARGNS010000506.1:2096-2897 GCA_029213105.1 Planctomycetota bacterium | reverse complement strand
GCGCCCGATCCGCGCGTTCGAGCGGGACCCGGTGCGGGCGGCCCTGGTGAAGCTGCCCCCCGTCGTCGAGGGGACGCTGCCCGTGGACGGGCCCCAGGAGGTCGTCGCCCTCGATGGCCGCGCCCGCGAGCGACGGCTGTTCGTCGGGGCCTGGGACGCGCAGGCCCCGCGCCGCGCCCTGGCCCTGCCCTCGGGCCGGTCCGTGGAAGGCGCGGGGGTGCCCCCGCCCGCCCCCGTGGCCGTGAGCCCGGGCGCGTGGATCCTCGACCCCGACGTCAGCGTGACCCTCGCGGGCCTCGTGGGCGACCTGGCCCGGCGCGACGGGCTCGCCCCCCTGGCCGACGGCGTCGCCTACCTCGTGGGCCGCGCGCGCAACGACACGGCCCCGGGGCATTGGGTGCGCGTCGATGCGGTCCTGGGCGCCAAGCCGGCCGCGCTGAACGCCTGGCTGCGCGCCGAGGGGATCGGCAACCTGACGATCCGCAAGCGGGGCATCGACACGAAGGCGGCCGACTGGCGCAAGCGCCTGCGCACGGGCGGCCCGAACGCCGCCACGCTGGTCTTCACGCGCGACCGGACCGATCGCTGGGTCGTCTACGCGGGGCGGACGGATGCGGCCGGCCGGAGCCTGGACGCCGGCGAGGCGCCGGACCGCACGACTACTTGAGGGGCGGGAAGCCGAGAATCCCCGGCTCGGGCGGCGGCGCCGCCTTGGGCGTCGCCATGCGCGCGCCACTGCCACGCTCCATGTTGTACTTGTTGCGGAACTCCTCGCTGACGTCCCCCTTGAGGAACATCAGC
>JARGNS010000506.1:0-2086 GCA_029213105.1 Planctomycetota bacterium | reverse complement strand
TTGCGCTTGCCCTCGGTCCACTCGGCCGCGATCGGATTGCCGGGGTCCTTGATGTTGTCGTTGGCCTGCGCGATCACGTTGGTCTCGACCGTGAAGTAGTTCGTCTTCTTGGGGACCTTCTTGATGCGCACGGTGGCGCGCTCACGCGTCCCCATGCCCGAGAAGGGGTGCAGCTTCATGCGCCAGCGCGTCTCGACGCGCCCGGACTTGTGGCCCGAGAGGTTCGGGTCGGGCACGTAGCCCGCGCTGCGCACGACGGCCATGGCCGCGTTCCAGACCATTTCCTGGTTGGGCGCGGGGAACCCGTCGGAGCCGGAGCCCGAGGTGTCCTCGTTGGCGAGGAAGCTGCCCGCCTTGACCGTGCCGCCCGAGGTGCAGGCACTGAAGGCGAAGCCGAGGCTGATCAGGGCCATGCAGGCCACGATGCGACGTGTGGTTTCCATGGCCCCAGGGTCGGCCGGAGCGGTCATCTAGTCGTCATACGCCCCAGGCGACCCCCAACCCGAAGCGAACGGGCCCGCGCCACCGGCCCGCGGAGGCCCTCCGCGGGATTCCCGGAGGGCCTACCGGGCGCGGGGATCGAGCGCCTTGCGGAGGCCGTCGCCGAGGAGGTTGAACCCCAACACGGTCACGGCGATGGCCGCCCCGGCGGGCACCAACAGCCACTGCTTGCCGCTATCGATGTACTTGAAGCCGGCCTGGAGCATCACGCCCCACTCGGCCTCGTCCTCGGGGGGCCCGAGGCCCAGGAAGTTCAGGCCGGCGGCGCTGAGGATCGCCCAGCCGATGCCCAACGTGGCGACCACGATGATCGGGGCCATGCAGTTGGGCAGCACATGCCGGAAGAGGATGCGAACGGGCGAGAAGCCCATGGAGCGGGCCGCGACCACGTACTCCTGGGTCTTGGCCTGGAGCACGGACGCACGCACCTGGCGGGCGATCGTCGGGATGTTGACCACCCCCACCGCCACGATGATGGGCAGCACGCTCTGCACCTTGAAGAGGGTGGCGATCGCGATGGCCAGCACGATGCTCGGGAACGCGAGCATGATGTCCACGCTGCGCATGAAGAAGCTGTCCACCTTGCCGCCCGCGTAGCCGCTCAGCGCCCCCATCGGCACGCCGATCGCCAGGGCCAGGGCGATGGCGGCCAGCCCGGTGATGAGCGAGAGCTGGGAACCCCAGAGCAGGCGCGAGAAGACATCGAAGCCATCCTTGTCCGTGCCGAGCCAGTTCTCCGAGGACGGCGGCAGCGGATGGTCCCGCATGTCGTCGGGGTCGGAGTACTTCGGACCGTACGGCGCCAGCGGCGCGGCCAGGGCCATGCCGGCGACGAGCAGCACGAGGAACAGGCCGATGACGGCCCCGCGATCGCGGCGAATGGACTTCCAGATGTCGGCAGCTCGCTCGCGCATCAGTCGGCCGCCGTCCGCATGCGCGGGTCGATCCAGAGATACAGCACGTCGACGATCAGGTTCACGACCACGAACACGATCACGAAGAAGAGCATGCAGCCCATGATCACGGGGTAATCGCGCATGCCGGCCGCCTCGACCATCTCCGTGCCCAGGCCGGGCCAGCTGAACACTCGCTCCGTGAGCACGGCCCCCGAGAGCAGCACGCCCAGCTGCAGGCCGGTGATCGTGACGACGGGGATCAGCGCGTTGCGACGGACGTGGTGCCGGATGACCCGGCGTTCGCTCAGCCCCTTGGCTCGAGCGGTCGTGACGTAGTCCTTGCTCGCCTCCTCCAGCACGGAGGAGCGCGTCATGCGCGTGATCGTCGCCAGCGGGATGGTGGCCAGGGTGAAGGCGGTGCTGTAGTCGATGCCGGGGCCGATCTTCTCGGGCCCCCAGGCCCCCACCTCGAACCAGTCGCCCTCGCCGGCGAAGAGGGACATGACCATCATGCCGAGCCAGAAGACGGGGATCGAGACGCCCGCCATCGAGACGATCTGGCCAAGCGCGTCGAACCAGGACCCGGGCTTCAGCGCCGAGCGGGTGCCGATCCATGTGCCCAGGACGAAGGCGATCAAGAGGGCGAACAGGGACAGCTCGATGGTGGCAGGCAGCTTGCTCCCGATGAG
>JARGNS010000505.1 GCA_029213105.1 Planctomycetota bacterium | reverse complement strand
GAGCTTCTGACCGCCGGTCGGAGAGCCGATCGTCATGACCTTCGAGCGCATCGCGGGACGGTCGGCGATCTCGAGGGGCCTCATGCCCTCCCAGAAGGCGTCGTCGTCGACCGTGATGACCGCGAGATCGCAGTCATGCCCGGCGAAGAGCACGCGGGCCTCGTAGCGCTTGACGCGGTCCGCGCGCTTGACCTGCAGGTTCTTCGCGTCGCTGATGACGTGGGCGTTCGTCATGAGCATGCGATCGCCGATGAAGAACGCACTCCCGCTCGAGCCCTGGGGGCGCGGGCGCTGCCACGGGCGGCGGTAGTTCTCGCTCTGCGAGACCGTGAAGACCTTCACCACCGAGGCGCGCAGCTTGACGAGGTCGGGCTCGTTGTCCGCGGCCACGGCCGGCCCGCCCTTGGCGGGTTCGTCCTCGGCCCAGGCAGGCAGGATCGGGAGCAGGAGCGCGGCCGCCAGCGCGGCGCCGAGCCACGCACCGGGCCGGCGCGCGAAGAGTCGAGTGGGCATGGAACCCCCTAGTCGGTTCGTACGGGGGCCGGATTGTAGGCCCAACTCGGGGCCCGGCGCGAACCTAGCGCCCGCGGGGCATCTCCGACTCCATGCTGGCGCCGACCCGGAACGACCGGCCCATGGGGTTGGCTTCGACGATGTCGAACTCGCTGTTGAGCCGCTTGGCCTTCTCGGGGCCGACGGCCTTGACCACGGCGGCCTCCCGCTCGCTGGAGATCGCCATGACCTCACCGATGTTCTTCATCATGTTGGGCACGTACTTCATCATCATGCCGCGGGCACCCGCCGGGTCCTTGCGCATGCTCTCGAGGTCGCGCTTGACGTCCTCGATGTCGCCATCGGGCCCCGCGGCCAGCTTCATGAAGCGGTTCATCGACTCGTCGTAGATCCGGCGCAGCTCGTCCTCTTCGTTCCCGGAGAGTTCGAGTTCCTTGGCCGCGTCGGCGAGGTTCATCCGCTTGCGGCCGCGCCGGGGCATCCGCATGCCGGCCATCGGCTCCTCGTCGGTGGAGGCCATCTCCCCCATCTTGGTGGCGACGCGTTCGTCCACACGGGCATCGACCTTCGCGAGCACGGCCTCGACCACGGCGTCCTGGTCGGGCGCGCTGGCCGCGAGCCCCGCCGGGGCGTTCGCGCCGAGGGTGGCCGGCGGGTTCTTGAGGTCGCGCAGCTCGCGCTGGAGGTCGGCGATCTGCTCGCCCAGGAGGGCCGCATCGCCTGTGCCGTCCGCGCTCGACGCACCCGCGCCCTGGCCCTGCGTCTGGCTGAACACCCACGCACCCCCGAAACCCATGACTGCGGCGACGAGCGCCACGACGAAGACGTTGGTCATCGGATCCGCCTGGGGCGCCCTACGGACGACGGACGCGTTCCGTTGGCGCGGGCCTGCGAACTAGCCTAGTCGCCAATCGATGGGCGCACCCTCGATCGCATCATTGGTCGCCGTGAAATGGCCGCAACCGCGGAAATGCCGGATCGAGAGCGGCGAGGGATGCCCCGCCTCCAGCACCACATGGCGTGTCCCCAGCAGGGCGGCCTTCTTGCGTGCGTCACGCCCCCACAGCAGGAACACGAGCCGCCGCGGCTGGCCGGCCAGGTGGGTGAGCACGGCATCCGTCAGGGCCTCCCAGCCCTTGCGACGGTGCGAGCCCGCCTCCCCCGCACGCACCGTCAGCACGGTGTTGAGCAGCAGCACGCCTTGGTCGGCCCAGGGCGTGAGGTCCCCCGTCCCCTGGCTGGGGGCCTGCCCCGTCTCGGTCTCGATCTCGGTCAGGATGTTGCGCAGGGAGCGCGGCAGCGCCCCCGTGCCGCGGTAGGAGAAGGCCAGCCCATGGGCGTGGCCCGGCGTCGGGGAGGGATCCTGCCCGACGACGACCACCCGCACGGCCGCGGGGGGCACGCGCTCCAGCGCGGCGAAGACCGCGGCGGCCGGGGGCCGGGCCTCGTGCCCTGCCGCCCGCGCGGCTGCGCGGACCGCCGCGAGTCGCGCGTGGGACTCGCTCGCCAGGACCTCGGCCAGGACGTCTCGCCACGGGCCAGTGGGCGCGAGCGCCGTCCTCGGGCCGCGGGCCGGTTCAGCCATCGAGCCGCGGGCGCAGGCGCTGGGCGACGCGGCGCAGCTGTGCATTCGAGAGGTCGATCCACGCCGTGTTCTGGGGCTGGCCGAGGACCCACTGGGCCAGCCAGATGCCCTCGCCGAGATCGGCGGGCTTGGGCGAGGCGAGCAGGGCCTTGGCGTGCTTCTTCAGCGGCGCCACGGTCGCCGGGCTGCGCTTCAGCTGCGTCAGCGCCCAGGCCGCCGCGTGGCGGACGTCACCGTTCTCGTCGGCCAGGCGCGCCGCGAGCGGCGCGGCGTAGGCGCCCGCCTTGAGGACCCCGAGCCCCCACGCGCCGTCGCGTCGACGGCGGACGTCGGCGCGCGCCAGCAGGCGCTCCAGCACGGCCGCGACATGCTTGCGCCCCGAGCCGGACCAGCCCCCCTCATGGGCGCGCAGGCGCGCGAGGACCGCCGCGCGAACCCCCGCGTCGCCGCTCATGAGGAGATCGCCCGTGGAGGCGGGGTCCTTCAAGTGGAAGCGCACCAGGCACGTGGCGACGCGGGCTCGCGTCGCGGCGGGAAGGTTGCCAGCCTTCACGAGCGCGCGCGCCAACGTGGCCGTCTGCTCCGTGCGCGCAAGCGTGCCGAGGATCGACGCATAGGCATACGCGTGGGCCACACGCCCCCGGCCGTCCTCCTGACGCCAGGCCTCGCCGAGCGCGGCCACGAACGCGTCGTGCTGCGCCTTCGCCGCGTCGGAGGCGAGCGGGTCGAGGGCGGTGACCCCCGCCCACGGGGCGGCCCCGAGGGGCGGCGCCGCGCTCAACGCGGCGATGCGCGCCTGGTTGT
>JARGNS010000504.1 GCA_029213105.1 Planctomycetota bacterium | reverse complement strand
CCCGATGGCGGAAGCGGTCGTAGTAGCCGTCCTTCTCCCGGCGCGGGATGACGAGCCCGGCGGCCTCGAGCACGTCCGGGGTCAGGCCCGAGCGCTCGGCGGCAAGCAGGAGGCCGTCCCAGGACGCCGGCGCGAAGCCCAGGCCGAACTGCCGGCGTGCCTCCGCGTCGTAGCCGCGACTCTCGAGATACGCGCGCGCCTCGCGGCCCCCGTCGCTGTCGAGGGCACGGACGAAGTAGCGATGGGCCAGGCCCAGGGCCTTGCGGATCTTCTCGAAGCGCTCGTCGGCTTCGGGATCGGCGCGCCCGGTGGTGGGCACCTCGATGCCCCGCTCCTCGGCAAGCTGACGCAAGGCCTCGGGGAAGTTGAGTCCCTGGGTCTCGATGAGGAAGCCGAACACGTTGCCGCCCTTGCCACAGCCGAAGCACTTGAAGGTCTGGCGGCCGGGGTGGACGGTGAAGGAGGGCGTCTTCTCGTCATGGAAGGGACAGAGTCCCTTGTAGCCACCGCCGGCGCGCTTGAGCGGCACCGCGCGCTGCACGACCTCGACGATGTCGTGCGCATCACGGACCTGATCGATGATGTGCTCGGGAATGCGCGCCAAGGGAACGGGATCCTTCGGGTCGGCACGTCAGGCGAAGTCGTCCTGAACGCGAAACGCCTGAATGCAAGGAGCGGGAGCTGTCTGTGTCGCCCTGGGGTCCCCAGCGTGACGAGGCCTTTCGTGTTGCGGCCGCTCGTCCGGGGGGTGCACCCTGCTCATCATCGTTGCGGGCGGACACGCGGTCCCCTGGTTGCGGCTGGGCAGGTCGGTCGAGCCGGCCTGCCGTCCGCGAATGCCCGAAGGCGGTGGGACGGTCCTGCAAGCGATGCAGCGCCGCGAATTGTACAGCCGACCACCCCCGCGTCCGGTTCCGGCGCGACTGCTTGGCCTTCGGCCCGCCTAACGCACCAGATCCCGCCAGAGCGCCAGGAAGGTCTCCGGGGGCACCGCTTCGGCCCGGATCGTGGGCGCCAGTCCCTGGCGGGCGAGGGCCGCACGCGCCTCCTCGGCCCTGAGCCCGGGCACCGCGGTGCGCAGCGCCGTCGGCAGCACCTTGCGGCGGCGGGTGAAGACCGTCGTTACGAACGTCCCAAACGGGGCGTGCTCCTCGAGGCCCAGGGGCGAGGGCTGGTGGGGCACGAGCTCCAGGACGACGGAGCGCACCTTCGGTCGCGGCCAGAAGACCTGGGGCCCGAAGCGGCGCAGGATCCGGCCCGTGGCCGTCCGCCCCACGGCCACCGACGGCACGCCGGAGGCCGAGGTCCCGGCCGGGGCGAGCATCGTCTCCCCCACCTCTTCCTGGACCATCACCACGATGCGGTCCGGGGGGCGGGGCAGCCCCAGCACACCCAGCAGGATCGACGTGCCGGCGTTGTACGGCAGGTTGCTGATGAGCTGGAGGCGGCCGGGGGGCGCCGGGCGCTCGGCGAACGACGCGGCGAAGCCCACGGCAAGGCGGGTCTTGGATGCGAGCACATCCAGCAGCTCGAAGCGCACGCGCTCCGGCCACGTCCGCAGGCCCTTGGCGAAGTCCTGGATCTCCGGGTCGATGTCGAAGCTGACGACATCGGCCCCGCTCTCGCAGAGGACGTGGGTCAGCAGGCCCGGGCCGGTGCCGACCTCGATGGCGACGTCGCCCGGCTGCAGGTCCGCATCCCGCGCGATGGCGTCCACGGCCTGCACGTCCGTGAGGAAGTGCTGGCCGTGCTGGCGCTTGGGGTGGATGCCCACCTCGGCCAGGGCCGCCTTCAGGGCCGCGGTCGTGCGGGGGAACGAGTCGGCGGTCATCGCGCGCCCCCTGTCGCCCGCTGCTGCGCGAGCGTACGCCGCCAGGCCTTGACCTTGCGGCCGTGGCGCGCGCCGGTCCGGCGTGCGAGTTGCGCGACGGCCTCGGCCCAGATGGCGGGATCGTTGGCGCGCACCGCGTCGAGCATCATCTCGTCCGCCGCCGGATCCCCCCACTGGAAGAGCGTGACCGCTGCGGCGAAGCGCACCTCGCGCGACGCGTCGAAGCGGGCCATGTGGTGCAGCCGCGGGCGCGTGTCCAGCAGCTTCACGCTGCGCACCGCACTCACGGTGGCCATGCGCACCGAGGCCTTCGGGTGCCGCAGGTACTCCCGGATGAGGGGCGTGTAGCCGGCGCGGGCGAGCCCGGTGGCCGCCGTCACGGCCACGCGCGGATCGCTGTCGAGCAGCATCCGCTCGAGGGCGGCGCGGGGATGCGGGTGCAGGGACGCGATCGCGCGGGCCACGGCCGCGCGCGCCATCCAGTGCGCCTTGCCCCCGCCCTCCTGGAACGCGCGCTGGATCAAGGCCAGGTCCTCGGCCTTGCCCAAGCGCGCCAGGGCGAGCACGGCGCTCGAGCGCACGAGCCACTGCTCGTCCTCGGCGGCTGCCATCTGCCGCGAGTTCAGGACCAGCCGGCGCATGCGGGCGCCGCCGATCGAGCCCGCGGCGGTCAGGGCCGCGGCGCGGATGGCCGGCCGCGGGTGGGACGCCGCCCGCACGAGGATCGCGGCGTGCCCCTGGACCTGCAGGGCCCCGAGGGCCAGCAAGGCCGCGGGCACCACGCTCGCATCCCGCTCCACGGCGAGCAGGCGGGCAATCGCGCCACCGGCGGCGCGCGCGTCCAGCGCGACGAGCGCGTTGAGGGCGCCGCGGCGGACGGTGGGTGACGGGTCAAAGAGCGCCTGCTCGAGCGCCCGGGCGGCCTTGGCACAGACGGGCCGCCGGCCGCAGCGGCCGAGCGCATTGGTGGCGCGCAGACGCTCGGCGGGATCACGCGCCTTGGGGCCGGCGATCTGCTGGTCGACCGCGGCGTCGGCGAAGGGCTTGAGCATCCCGGTGACGAACGACTCCGA
>JARGNS010000503.1 GCA_029213105.1 Planctomycetota bacterium | reverse complement strand
CTCGTCGTGACCGGCGACGCGGCCAGCGCCGTGCAGCACGAGCGCATCGTGCAGGTGCTGCAGAAGCCCTTTGGCATCGACACCCTGCGTCAGGCGGTCTCTTCGGCTCTCTCGCGCCCGTAGGGACGGGCAGGCGCTTCGGTCGGCTCGGTCGCCGCCTGCTCGGCCTCTTCCAGCGTGGCCTGCTCCAGGGCCGCCTCCAGGTCGAGGGCTTGGCGCTCCTCGGCCTCCGTGGCTACGTGGTCGGCCAGGATCTCGACCACACGCGCCAGGATCGCCGTGGAGCGGAAGAGATAGCGGAAGTTCACGCCCATCCCGCCCTGGCGCAGGTCATCACGGACCTTCTTCGTCAGGTTGGCGAGGCGGCGGAGGGACTCGGGGCTGGGCATGCACGGATTCTACCGGGCCTGGGGTCAGTCGCCGCGGATCAGGCTGCGGGCTTGGTCGATCTCGGGCCGGCCGGGGCCGTCCTCGCCTGCGGCCGTGGCCGCGCGGTCCAGGTGGGGCAGGGCGCCGGCTGCGGCGGGTCCCATGGCGCCGAGCGCCTCGGCGGCCACCCCGCGCATGGCGGCCTGGTCGAGGAAGGTGATCAGGCTGTTCACTGCGGGGGCACCCGCCGGACCCATCTCGCCGATGGCCTTGATGGCGTCCCGGCAGAGGCCCGTGTCGCCGCACTGCACGTCCTTCTCGAGTTGCTCGAGGGCGACGTCCGCGCTGCCGGAGATCCGGAAGTGGGCACGCGCGGCCTGGATGCGTACGACGCGGCGGTTGTCGTTCTTCAGCAGGTCGGTGATCTGCCGCAGGTACGGCTCGGCCTCCGGGCCCATGAGGCCCAGGCCGAAGGCGGCCGACGCGCGCGTGGACTGCCGGTGGTTGTAGAGCAGGTCGGCGAGTGCCTTGCCCTCGCGATCGGCGCTGCCGCCGACGGAGCCCAGGGCGATCGCGGCCGCGTCCGCGACGTTGCCGTCCGGATCGCCGAGCGCGCTGACGAGGGCCTCGGACGCGCGCCGGTCCTGGGTGCCTTCCGCCGCCGCGCCCAGGCTCTTCGTGGCCTCGCGGCGCACCACGGCGTGTTCGTCCTTCATGAGCGGCATGACCGTGTTGACGCCGTCCTTCAGCTCGCGCACGAACGGACGCAGCGTGTACACGGCCCGCGCACGCAGCGCCGGGCTCTCGCTCACCAGCAGGTGCGAGAACGACTTGAAGGCATCCGGGCCCAGCGCGCCGAGGGCATCCATCGCAGCGTTGCGCAGGGCCTTGGCCGAGCGTGCGTCGGGGCCCTCGGGGGTGGACTCGAGGAAGGTCGCCAGCGCGGGGGCGTGAGCCACGGCCGCGGGACCCACGTGACCGAGCGCGCGCACCGCGGCGACGCGCACGGAGCGGCTGGGATCCTCCACATGGCTGGCGATGACATCCAGGGGCGGGTCGGTGAAGCGTCCCAGCGCTTCGACGGCCTTGGCCTTGGTCGAGGGGCTGAGCTGCTCGAGCTCGAGCATCCACTGCCGCTGGGTCTGGCCGTCGACCGGCGCGGCGACGGTCTGCTCGCCGCAGCCCGCAAGCAGGCCTACCAGTACGAGGGAGAGAGACAACCGCAGCACGAGATCGTTGGGGCCCACCACGGGGCCATCCTACGGCGGGGGCGGCTCTCGCGGGGAGGGCCATGGAACAATCCGGGCGGAGGCTTCATGCAAGCAAGCAGTGCAGCGACCGCAGGGGCCCGACCCCTGGACGGCATCCGTGTCCTCGAGTTGGGCCAGCTCATGGCGGGCCCCTTGGCGGGGACGTACCTCGGCTACTTCGGTGCGGAGGTCATCAAGGTCGAGGATCCGGAGGCCGGAGACCCCGTGCGCGGCTGGCGCGTGCTCGACGAGGACGGCACGTCGCTCTGGTGGCGGAGCCTCGGCCGCAACAAGCGCCTGATCACGCTCGATCTGCGTACCGAGGAGGGCCGCGCCGAGGTCCGGCGCCTCGCGGCCACCTGCGACGTGCTCATCGAGAACTTCCGGCCCGGGCGCATGGAGGCGTGGGGGCTGGGCCCGGACGACTTGCGGCCCGGCCATCCGGGCCTCGTCTACGTGCGCGTCTCCGGCTTCGGCCAGGAGGGGCCCTATGCCCAGCGCCGGGGCTTTGCCTCGGTCTGCGAAGCCGTGGGGGGGCTGCGACATGTGACCGGCCATCCCGGCGAGGTCCCGGTGCGCAGCAACCTGAGCCTCGGAGACACCTTCGCCGCGCACCAAGCGGTCATCGGCACGTTGCTCGCCATCACGCGCCGCGAGCGCGACCCCGAGCGGCGTGGCCAGGTCGTGGACGTGGCCATCGCCGAGGCCGTGCTGAACGTCATGGAGGCGGCGGTGAGCGAGTACGACCGCTGCGGCGCGATCCGCGAGCCCTCCGGCACCACCATCACGGGCGTCGTGCCGACCGACGCGTATCCGTGCTCGGACGGGCGCCGCGTCGTCATCGGGGCGAACGGCGACTCGATCTTCCAGCGCCTGATGGAGACCGCGGGCCGAGGCGACATGGCGCACGACGAGCGCTACGCGACCAACAAGGATCGCATGCGGCATCAAGCGGCGATCGACGAGGCCATCGCGGCGTGGACCTCGACGTTGCCCTGCGCCGAGGTCGTGCGCCGCCTCGAGGCAGCGGGCGTTCCGGCCGGACCGATCAACTCGGCCAAGGATCTGCGGGAGGATCCCCACTTCCTGGCGCGCGGCCAGATGGAGACGGTCGAGGTGAATGGCGCGCCCGTCGTGCTGCCGGCCCTGGGGCCGAAGCTGCTCGACACCCCCGGTCGCACGGACTTCGCCGGCGGCGAGCTCGGGCAAGACAACGAGGCCCTGTTGGGGGGCGACTAGCTCTCAGTACCGGGCACGTTGTCTACAGCCTGGCCTTCAGCCGGTCGTAGG
>JARGNS010000502.1 GCA_029213105.1 Planctomycetota bacterium | reverse complement strand
CTCGCGCCCGCACGGCACCGTCACGTCTACCGTCCCCATGATGCCTGCCCCGTCGAGCCGCACGACCTCGCTCGAGGGCTCGATGCCGTGGAAGACCACCTCGGCCTCGAAGGTGCCCTTGCCGAGGCTCGACCAGTACTGCGCCAGGGCGATCTCGAGCGTGCGCCCCCCCGCGACCTTGAACCCGTGCACGGAGACCTCCCCGGGATCCATGCTGATGTACTTCTCGTACACGTCCTCGCCGGTGCCGCGCCCCGGAAGCAACTGCTGCGTCTGCAGGACGATCAGGCGCTTGGCGTCGGCGTCGACGCTGCGCAACCGTAGATCCGCCCACGTGGCTCCCTGCGGCACGGCGAAGAACTTGCGCTCGATCGCGCCCGCCTCGAGCGGAAGGGTCGCCTGCCAGCGCTGATTGACGACGGGCTCGGGGCGCACGACGGTGACGGGCAGGTGGAAGATCGTGCCCCGCTCCGGATGCTCGACGTCGATCGCACGCACCTCGCCGAAGTGGACCTGGCCGCGGGCCAGCTCGCGCGGATCGACGCGGATCTCGAAGCGCCCGCCTCCGTGCTGCAGGGCGAGGTGCTCGGGGACCTCGATCCAGGGCTGCGAGGACTCGAGCCGCAGGCGCATCGAGAACGCGATGCGGCTCTCGTGGTCCTCCTCTTCCCGGAACGCGGGCTTCACGCGTACGCGCTCGACCGCCACGCGATCGGTCTCCTCCGGCTCGCGCAAGTACAGGCCGCGGGCGCCCTGGCGCCCCGGCAGCGTGAGGCCGAAGCGCACATCTTCCTCGGGGCGGTCGCGCCAGCGCGTCAGATAGTCAAACGCTTCCGGGACCTGGATCAGGCCGTGCCCCATGCCGAAGACATCCAAGCCCTCGGGACGCACGGCCGTGTTGGCCAGTGCGCGGTGCACGCGATGCGCCGACCAGCCGATGCTCTTCTGCTTCATGCCCGAGAGCAGCAGGGCCACCGCGCCACAGAGGTTTGGAGACGACATCGAGGTGCCGTTCATCTGCGTGCTGCCCTGCAGGAGCCAGTTGGGCACGGGGGCAATGGCACCGCCGGGTGCGCTGAAGTCCACGCCCATGTCCCCGTCGAGCGTGGGGCCGCGCGAAGACCAGGTGAAGTGACCGCTCGGGGCGGTCTTCCGCATCGCGTACTGCGCTCGCATCATGCGTGGCGAAACGTAGGCGCCGACACCGAAGAGCGCCGAGGACGTACCGCCCGGAGCCCCGACCGTACTCAGGGCCGGCCCTTCGTTGCCCGCGCTTGCCACGAAGATCACGCCATGCTCGTTGACGACCTCCGCGTAGAGCTTCTCCATGCGCGTCTTGTTCGGCGTGGGCGTGGGGCCGCCGTAGCTCATGTTGATGAGCTGACAGCCGTTGCGCATCACCGCGACCAGGCCGCGTTCCTCGCCCGTGCCGGTCGAACTCGAGTCCATGCGGGTGTCGCCGATCTTCACGGCGACGATCTGCGCACCCGGCGCGATGCCGTTCAACTCGGGCTTGTCCGGGTAGTGGGCCGCGACGATGCCGGCCACATGCGTGCCGTGCGCGCCGCAATCCACCACGATGGAGAGCCGATTGCCCTTGTCGTAGACATTCACGCCGTAGTTGAGTCGGTCCTCGTCGCTGAACGTGGACCACTCGTGCTCGAGCCGGTAGGTCGCCAGCGCCTTCTCGTCGCCGAGGTCCCCGTCCTCGTCCGTGTCGATCACCGCACGCCAGACCTTGCCGTCGTGGAACACCACGCAGTCGTAGATGGGCCCGGGATCGGCATACGCCTTGGCGAGGGCGTCCAGTTGCTCGAGGCGCAACGCCAGCTCACGCACCGCCGCGGGCTTGGCCTTGCGCGCCTTCGCCGCCGCATGGGCACGCTGCAGCGCCACGCGCACGCCGCGCTGCGTCTCGTCGAAGCCCTGCCGGCGCTTGGCCTTCAGCCGACGCACGAGGCCGGCGGGGAAGAGCTCGAAGGCCGGCTTGAGGCCGACATGCCACGCACCCGAGGGACAGCGGTGCTTGCCCAGCTTGAGCGTGCGGCCCGAGAGGCCGGCCAGCGAGCCGTCCTTCGCCTGGCGCACGGTCGAGGTATCGACGTCGCCGCTGCCCGAGCCATCCACGAGATCCACGATCTTCGGCTTGCCGTCGCTCGTGGTCTGCAGACCCGGGGCCCCCGGGTCCACCCCCGTGTCGAAGATGGCCACCGTGATGCCGCGGCCATCGGCCGTGGGGTGGGCGGCGAGGAAGCGATCCGCTCCGATCTCCTGCTTGGGCATGAGACCGTCGGCGGGGAAGGCCCCGGGGGACTCCTCCTCGGCGCGCAGTCCGGGACCGCTGGCAAGCAGGCCCGCGAACAGGACGAGCGCCAGGACGCGGGTGGGGACAGAGGGGGTTCGCATGGGCCCGGGCTCCTGGGGATGGGCAGGCCGCCGTTCTACCCCGGGACGAGCGCCACCGCGACGGGGCCCGGCTCGGCACCGGCGCCGCACGCACGTTCCCATGGACGTATCCTGTGCCCCGGGAGGCCTCCGTGACCGCGACCCGCTCCATCCCCTGCCGCCCCGGCCCCGGGGCCGCGCTGCTCCTGGGCCTCGCCCTGCTGGCGACCGCCGCGCCACGTGCCGCCGAAGCCCGCGGCGAACCCGCCCCGATCCGCGCCGTGCGGGAGGACCTCCACACCCGCCTGCACGCGATGGCGAAGTTCTGCACCGCCCGGAAGCTCTTCGGCGCGCGCTACGACATCTACGAGCTCGTGGTCCGTCTCTGGCCAGATGACGAGACCGCACGCAAGTCCAACGGCTACCAGGACACGGGCAGTGGCTGGACCAAGACCGGGCGCAAGCGCCCGCGCAACCTCGCGGCGAGCGGGTTGCCTGCGCTACGCACCCTGCAGGACGAGACCG
>JARGNS010000501.1 GCA_029213105.1 Planctomycetota bacterium | reverse complement strand
GTGCTCGATCTGCTCGGGCTCGCCCTCGCTCGTCAGCTTCTGCACGCTCTGGTCGAGCAGCTGGCAGTACATCTCGTATCCCACCGCCGCGATGTGCCCCGACTGCTCAGCGCCGAGCAGGTTGCCCGCGCCGCGGATCTCCAGGTCGCGCATCGCGATGCGGAAGCCGGCGCCCAGTTCGCTGTACTCCTCGATCGCCTGCAGGCGCTGCGCCGCCTCGTCACGCAAGGGGCGCCCCTTGGGCATGAGCACCAGCGCGTGGGCCTTGCGGCGCTCGCGGCCGACGCGGCCGCGGAGTTGATGCAGTTCGGACAGGCCGTAGCGATCGGCATCGCGCAGGATGATCGTGTTGGCGTTGGGGATGTCGAGGCCGCTCTCGATGATCGTCGTGGCGAGCAGCAGATCGAGCTCGCCGCGCACGAAGCGCATCATGCGGTTCTCGACGAGATCCTTGTCCATCTGGCCGTGGATGATCCCGCAGCGCAGCTCCGGCACGAGCTGCTGCAGGTGGCTCGCGATCATCGGAAGCTCGCGAATGCGGCTGCTCACCATGAACACCTGCCCACCGCGCGCAAGCTCGCGCCGGATGGCATGCGTGACGAGCTCGTCGCTCTCGCGCGCCACCTGGGTCTCGATGGGATGGCGGCCGAGCGGCGGCGTCGTCAGGTTGCTGATGTCACGGATGCCAAGCAGGGCCATGTGCAGCGTGCGCGGGATCGGCGTCGCAGAGAGCGCGAGCACATCGATCTCGCTGCGCATCTCCTTGAGGCGCTCCTTGTGCTTCACGCCGAAGCGCTGTTCCTCGTCGATGACGACGAGGCCGAGACGCGCAAACTCGACGTCCTTGCTGAGCAGCCGATGCGTGCCGACGACGAGATCCACCGTGCCGGCCTTCAGCCCCGCGACGACGGCCCGGTTCTCGGCCGGGGCGTGCAGCCCGGAGAGCACGCGTACCGTCAGAGGGTAGGGCGCGAGCCGCTGGGTGAACACGCGCCAGTGCTGCTCCGCAAGCACCTTGGTCGGCACGAGCACCGCAGCCTGGCGGCCCGAGGCGATCACCTTGAACAGGGCGCGCAGGGCGACCTCGGTCTTGCCATAGCCCACGTCGCCGCAGACCAGGCGATCCATCGGCCGGTCGCCCTCGAGGTCGCCCTTGATCGCGCTCACCGCCGCGGCCTGGTCCGGCGTCACCTTGTGCGGGAACGCATCCTCGAACTCGCGCTGCCACTCGGTGTCGACCGGCAGGGCCTGCCCGCGACGCTTGGCGCGCTGGGCCTGGGTCTCGAGCAACTGCTCCGCGAGTTCCTCGACGGCCTCGGAGACTTTCGCCTTGCGCTTGCTCCACTCCTGACCGCCGATCTTGCTGAGCTTCGGGCGGCGCCCCGTGCCGACGTAACGTTGCACCAGGTCGATGCGGGCCACCGGCACATAGACGATCGTGCCCTCGGCGAACTCCAGCTGCAGGTACTCCCCCGTCTGGCCCTGGTTCTCGAGTTCGACGAGACCGCGGTACATGCCGATGCCGTGGTGCAGATGCACGACGGGAGAACCCTCGACGAGCTCGAGGAAGTCCTGGATCGGTCGACTGCGCACGCTCTTGCCGCGCGCGTGACGTTCGCGCAGCGGCAGATCGGCCAGATCGTCGTAGGCGACGTGGGCTGTCTTGGTGGCCCGCCAGATGAACGAGCGCGAGAGGCTCCCGGGACGGTAGCGCACCTCCGCGCCGGGGGGATGCTCATCGAAGATCTCGTCGAGACGCTCCTCCTCGCCGTCCGCGCGGCGATGGATCACGATGCGGTCGACGCGCGCGCCCAGTTCGGCGAACGCGTCGGCGATGCGCTCGGTGCGCTCCTTGGGGGTCTCCTTCGCGTTCTTCTGGCGCATCGCGATGCCACGCAGGGCATCGACGCCTCCCACATCGACGTCGAACGCCTCGCTGTCGCCGAAGGCGAGCGCGCTGGCAATCACCACAGGCAACTCGGAGAAGGCCTTCTCGACGCGCGCGACATCGGCCGGCTCCGTCGTGCCGCCGCCGGTGCGCAGGGACGTGGCCGCACCGATCAGGGCCTCGCGCTCGACGAGCACGACACGCGCATCCGCCGGGAGGTGCGCCATCAGGAAGTCGGCGCCTTCGCCGCGGTGCGGGTCGGCAAAGCGCTCGGCGGGCAGGGCGGGAATCGCCAGGGCGTCGCGCGCGTCGCCGCTGCGCTGGGTCGCCGGATCGAGACGCCGGATCGACTCGATCTCGTCGCCGAAGAAGTCCAGGCGCGCGGGGCCCTCGCTGCCCCACGGCCAGACGTCGAGCAACCCGCCACGGCTGGCGAACTCGCCGGGCGTCTCGACCGCGCCGACGCGGGCGTAGCCCGCCGAGGCCAGGTGCTCCAGCAGCACGGGCAGGGCTCGCTCGACGCCGGGGGCCAGGTCGAGGGTCGCGGCCTCGAGGACCTCGCGCCCGGGCACGCGCTGCACGAGGGAGGCGAGCGTGCTCACGATCACCGGCGGCGGCGTGTCGTCCCAGCCGGACTCGCGCAGGCGTCGCAGGACGGTCGCGCGCCCCTGCAGCACCTCCGTGTCGGGTGCGCCCCCCCGATCGCTGCGGGGCCAGAGCGGGAACGGCAAGGAGGGCGCGCCGAGGTGGCTCTCGAGGTCCAGGCGCAGCGCGTCCACGCTCTTCGGCTCGGCCATGACGATCAGCAAGGGCATGGTCGTCGCCAGGTGCGCGAGCACGTAGCCGAGCGCGCCGCCGTGCAGCCCCCCGATGCGGACAGTCCGCTCCCGGGCGAGGTGGGCATCAAGGCGGCCCGCCACGCTTCCGAGGGACTGAAGGGGGTCGGCCGGTCCTTCCAGGGAAGGCTCCAGGGAACGGTCGGGGGGGGGTGCGCGCCCCGCCCCCCGCCCGCCCCCCCGGCCG
>JARGNS010000500.1 GCA_029213105.1 Planctomycetota bacterium | reverse complement strand
GCTCAGTGCGGGTTCGAGTCCCGTCACTCCCGCCACGTCTTCATCGCCCATGGCTTGCGTCGATCGACGTCCAGGCCCTATTCCTCGCGACCGGGTTGGGGGATAGCCCGTTCGCGGCCCTCAGCGAAGCGGGGGGCATCCGCGACGGGCGTAAGGGGGGATGCAGATCCCCCCTTGAAGACGCGGGCGGGTTCACCGCACTGGTGTGGGGCCTGTTCGACGCAGCGGGCCGTTCCCGAGCACGTGCCCCTCACTCTCGCACGGCCCACGTCTGCTCAGTGCGGGTTCGAGTCCCGTCACTCCCGCCACGTCTTCATCGCCCATGGCTCGCGTCGATCGACGCTGGAGCCCCATTCGCCGCGACCGGGGTGGGGGTTAGCCCGGCAGGCCGTGCCCCGCGAAGCGTGGCACGCGGCCGGAGGGCGTAGGGGGGAATGCAGATCCTCCCTTGAAGACACGCGCGAGTTCCGCGCGGAGTGGTTCCTGGAACGAATCGGTCGGCAAACCGGTGGGTTCGTTCCTGGAACGGATCGGTCGGTGTCCCTACTCCCCCGAGGCCGCCACGACGTCGAATGCGCCCGTCGTCCGCACGTAGAGGAGGCAGTCCGCTCCCGCGTCGCACGCGAGCTGATGGGCGACCTCCCCCTCCGAGCCGAAGTAACTGCCCGACTCCAGGGTCTGGAGGTCGATCTTCTCCGTGACCTCGTGCGTGACCTGCCCCTGGATCAACACGACGTGCAGGGTCGAACCCTGGCTACGCACCGAGCCCTCGAAGCCAGCGGGCAACTTGATGAGACTCCGACGAAGCTGCGCGTCGTTCGGATTGCCCGCAAGCGCCGCGACCTTCGCTCCGGGGGCCGAGCCGGGCGCATCGGTCCACGGCATGTTCGCGACGTCCAGCTTGACGGGCACCTCTTCGCGCTCGAACGCATCCTTCGAGGGGTGCACGAGATACGGGCCCTTCTCGATCTCGATGTACGCGATGTTGTTGCTGCCCTTGGCCGCGGTGATGTGCACCTCGCCGGCCGGCTGCGTCCAGAACGAACCCGCCGGCAGCCAGACCTCCTCCGCCGTGGGGACGTCGTTGTGGACGACGCCACTGATGACAACCCCCCGGTAGGTGACGGGATGGATGTGCGGCGGCGACGAGAAGCCATCCACGAACTTGACGAGGAAGCCACACGGCACCGGCGCGCCGCGGTCTCCCCAGAGCGTGCCTGCCCGCGGGCTCGCATCGCCGCGCAGGGGGTTCAGGTGCCCCCACTCGATGTCGGAAGCCAAGACCACCCGCACGCTGCTGGGCACCGTGCGCTTCGGGGCCATCAGGGACGAGGCCGCAAACACGGCGAGCACGACGGCAAACACGATCGCCAGGTACAGGGTTCGCTTGTTGATCACGGTGTCAGGCTCCTGGGAGTCGCGTGGGCGCGGGCTCGCGCGGCGCCACGGTAGCCTGCCGCCGCGCCTCGTCCTCCGGGGAACAAGGGGGCCGACCTCCGCGCCCTCGACGCGTTCGAACGCGTGGTTCCTGGAACGAGTCGGCCGGGACGTCGGTGGATTCGTTCCGGGGTCGGCGCACGTCCACCATGGCCATCCGCCCGGCGCCGGCCCGCCTTTGGCCTAGCCCATGGGTGCGGCGAATCGACGGCAAGGCCGGGTATCCTGCGGCGGCCTGTCCGGTCAAGCGAACAGCATGACCGACACGCGCCGAGGTAGGTGGTTCCATGTCGAGCACGTCCACGCCCCTGGACCACACCGAGGATGGGCGAGCCTTCCTACAGAAGCGCGTCGGCCGCTTCGGTCTCTACGGCACGGCGCTAGGCATGTTCTTCCTTCTCGTACGCCTCGCCATGGCCACCGCCGGAGGACAACTCCTCGACGAGCTCGACCCCTCCTTCACCTACCACGTCCTGGCCATGCTGAGCCTCGGCGCGATCTGGCTCGTCTGCCTGGGTGGTCCTCGAAGCGTCCGAGTCCTGCGCTGGACCGAGAGCGTGGGGCTGTTCTTGGCCTGCTCCTCCTACGCGGCCATGGGCCACTACATTCCGCTGGTCGCACGCCCCCACTTCATCGTGCTCCTCGCTCTCGCCCTTGGCCTGATCGCCCGGGCGATCTACGTGCCCAGCTCGCTCCAAAGAACCCTCTGGTTGACGAGTCTCTGCGGGGTGCCGTTGTTCATCGTCACGTATCTCCTGCACGCGACCATGGACATCGAGCCGTGGCTCCATGTGGCTCCCGAGATCGAGCAGGTCGGCGTCGAGGGCATCACGCGGGCGACCCTGATTTCCGCGCTCGCCTGGTGGGCGTCCGTCGTCTGGACCTGCGCCGGCGCGTCGGCCGTGATCTACGGCCTCCGTCATGAAGTGCGGAGCGCGCGCAAGCTGGGGCAATACACCCTCGAGGGGAAGCTGGGCCAAGGCGCCATGGGCGCCGTCTATCGCGCGAGCCACGCCATGCTGCGACGCCCTACCGCCGTGAAGCTGCTCCCCAAGGAGTTGGCGGGGGCGCAACACGTCGCCCGTTTCGAGAAGGAGGTGCAGCTCACGGCCATGCTCACGCATCCCAACACCGTGACCATCTACGACTACGGCCGCACGCCGGAGGGGGTCTTCTACTACGCGATGGAGTTGCTGGATGGGGTGACCCTGCGCGACATCGTCGAGGTCGATGGACCGCAAGCTCCCAACCGGGTGGCCTCCATCTTGAACCAGGTCGCCGGCGCGCTCTCCGAGGCCCACGACGCAGGCCTCATGCACCGCGACATCAAGCCCGCCAACATCATGCTCGTCGAGCAGAGCGGCAAGCCCGACGTCGCCAAGGTCCTGGACTTCGGGCTGGTCAAGGAACTCGAGACCGCGCCCGAT
Organism: Planctomycetota bacterium; assembly: GCA_029213105.1. GTDB lineage: Bacteria > Planctomycetota > PLA2 > PLA2 > JAEUHO01 > JAHEIK01. The sequence goes on along the minus strand of JARGNS010000500.1, from coordinate 52 downwards.
GCAGGCGTGACGCTCGCGGGGACCATTACAGGCACACCGCAGTACCTGGCCC
>JARGNS010000499.1:316-2917 GCA_029213105.1 Planctomycetota bacterium | reverse complement strand
CGTCAGGGACCTCTCGACGGGGCCCAACATACACGAGACCCGCGAGTGGATCATGCGCAACAGCCCCGTGCCGATCGGCACGGTGCCGATCTACCAGGCCCTCGAGAAGGTGAACGGCCGCCCCGAGGACCTCACGTGGGAAGTCTACCGGGACACCCTCATCGAGCAGGCCGAGCAGGGCGTGGACTATTTCACCATCCACGCCGGCGTGCTCCTGCGCTTCGTGCCGTGGACGGCCACGCGCATGACGGGCATCGTCTCCCGCGGCGGCTCGATCATGGCCAAGTGGTGCCTCGCGCACCACAAGGAGAACTTCCTCTACACCCACTGGGACGAGATCTGCGAGATCATGGCGGCCTACGACGTGTCGTTTTCGATCGGGGACGGCCTGCGCCCCGGCTCGATCGCCGACGCCAACGACCGTGCCCAGTTCGGCGAGCTCCAGGTCCAGGGCGAGCTCACGCGCCGGGCGTGGGAGTACGACGTCCAGGTGATGAACGAGGGTCCGGGTCATGTGCCGATGCACATGATCAAGGAGAACATGGAGAAGCAGCTCGAGTGGTGCGGCGAGGCGCCCTTCTACACGCTCGGGCCGCTCACCACCGACATCGCCCCCGGCTACGACCACATCACCTCGGGCATCGGCGCCGCGATGATCGGCTGGTACGGCACGGCGATGCTCTGCTACGTGACGCCCAAGGAGCACCTCGGCCTACCCAACCGCGAGGACGTGCGCGAGGGCGTGATCACCTACAAGATCGCGGCCCATGCGGCGGACCTCGCGAAGGGCCATCCCGGCGCCCAGTACCGCGACAACGCGTTGAGCAAGGCGCGCTTCGAGTTCCGCTGGGAGGACCAGTTCAACCTGTCCCTCGACCCGGAGAAGGCCAAGTCGTTCCACGACGAGACCCTCCCCGCCGAAGGCGCGAAGGTCGCCCACTTCTGCTCGATGTGTGGCCCCAAGTTCTGCTCGATGGAGATCACGCAACAAATTCGCGAGTTCGCCGCCGAGAAGGGCCTCGACACCGAGGAGGCCATCCAGGCCGGGCTCACCGCCAAGAGCGAGGAGTTCGAGGAAGCGGGCGGCGAGATCTACTCGTAGCGCTCCGGCGTGGGCGCTCAGCGCTCGACGGGTCCGAGTAGTTCGGCGTAGCGCAGCCGCTCGGCGGCGGTGAACTCGCGGGGCTTGCGCCGATCGGCCAGGTCGCGCAGATCTTCGGGCTTTGCGTGCCATGTACGAACCGTGTTGTCCTCCGCTACCGTGACGATCTCGTCGCCGGACGGGGACAACGACGCATCGCTCAACACCCCCGTGTGGCCGCGCAGGACGGTGATTGTGTTCCCCTGCAGGTCCCAGACACGGGCTGTCTCGTCCCACGAGTAGGTCAGAACCCGGTCCCCCGAAGGGGAGAAGCGACCCACCATCCAAACGAGCGGCGCCTCGTGTCCCCGCAGCACCGCCAGCTCGTTGCCCTCGAGATCCCACACCCGCGCGGCCCGGGTCTCGGAGCGTAGCATCACGAGCACTCGATCGCCTTGTGGGGACCACTTCACCCTGTGCAGGCGAGGAAGTGTTCCGGGCTCGCACAGTCGAGTGATCTTCTTCGCTTCGGTGTCGTACAGCTCAAGGGACCCGTCGCCGGGGCTGCGCAGGAAATGGTCGCCCCGCGGGGACAGGTTGCCACCGCCGCCTAGCTCGTGGAGCACGGTGCCATCGAGCTTCACGATGTGGACGATCCAAGGGTTCATGGACTCGACGAACAGCCGGTCGCCCGGAGGAAGGACGTAGGCCCGAAGGACCTGTCCTTCGGTGCGAAAGACGGTCAGTGGTTCACCGTCGAGCGTAAAGACTCGCGCGGTTCCGTCTGCCCCACCGGTGACGACCCGTTTGCCCGACGGGTCGAACGCCACGTGCCAGAGCTTGCCCTCGGACCGGTAGGCCGCGAGTTCCTTGCCGGTGAGGTCATACAATCGGGCGGTGTCCTCCCCATGGTTGACGAGGATTCGATCGCCTGCTTTGGAGAAGACCGACTCCACATACCCCGCGGGCTTGCTCGGCGAGCCCAATCGGGCGAGCAGGCGGCCGGAGCGAGCCCAGAGGCGCGCACAGCCGTCCCCATGGGTCGTGAGGATCTGCTTCCCCGAGGGGGAGTAGACCGCTGCCTTGGCGTAGGCTTCGAACTCACGCGTGAAGATCTCGCGACGGGCGAGGTCCCATAGGCGCGGGGTGTCATCACCTGCTGTCAACACGCGATTCCCCTGGGGAGCGAACGCTGCCGTCAAGTGCGTGGCGTCGTGGCCCTTCAGGACCGCGAGCGGCTTGCCCTCCGGGTCCCACACCCGGACTTCGGGGTCCGCGCCCGCCGTGACGATTTTCTGCCCCGATGGGGCGAACCCGCCCTGGAACTGATACAGGGACGAGTGGCCCCGTAGGATGCCAATCCGGTTGCCGTCTCGATCCCAGACGTGGCCCAGACCATTGAAGGCGATCGTCAGGATGCGATCTCCGTCCGGGGAGAACCGGATGGCCCTGCACCCCCCCCCTCCGGACCCGTCCAGGGTGAGCAGGTGGTTCCCGTCGCGATTCCATACACGTACGGT
>JARGNS010000499.1:0-306 GCA_029213105.1 Planctomycetota bacterium | reverse complement strand
CGCCCCCCCGGCGGCGACCCGCTCGCCATCCGGAGCGAACTGCGCGACCCAGACGTCTCCGGTGTGGCCCTCGAGCACGCCGAGGAGCTGGCCCTCGAGATCCCACAACCTGGCTACCTTCTCGTCCCCCGCCGTCGTGAGCAAGCGCCTCCCGTCGGGCGCCACGTACGCCCGCAGGCACTCTCCGTCCAGTCGTTCGAGTTGGTTCCCGTCCAGGTCCCAGACCCGCACGGTCCTGTCCCTGCCCGACGTCACGATGCGCTGGCCATCGGCGGCGAACTGCGCATCCGGGACCCCACCGTCGTG
>JARGNS010000498.1 GCA_029213105.1 Planctomycetota bacterium | reverse complement strand
GCGGCCGCCCGGGCCATGTCGAGATCCTCGTACGCCGGGCGGAGGGCGGTGTCGCCGCGTGGGCGCGCGTGGAAGTCCTGCTCGACACGAAGCGCGAGTGGGACAACCTCGACGGCGAGGACGTGCTGCGCCTCGCCCCGCGCACCGATCACGCCGGTCGTGCCACGCTCCACAACCTGTCCCACGGGCAGCACATCGTGCGGGCGACGTGGCTCGGGCGCCGCATCGAGGCCCCGGTGGTCGTCGACACGGGCTCCCGGGCCCGGCTCGACCTCGAGCTGCCGGCCCCGAAGGGCTGGCCGCCGATCGGCAGCCGCTAGTCGGGCTGGCGCCGGCGCAGGACGCGGAAGGTCAGCCGCCCGTCGGCGCTGCGGCGGTGATCGGCCTCTTCCCAGGCCTCGTCCTCGATGGGCGGGAAGTGCGTGTCGCCCTCGACCTCCGTGTCGATCTCGGTGACATGCAGCGTCGTCGCACGCGGCAACGCCAGCGCGTAGATGCCCGCGCCACCGATCACGAACGGGCAGCCGTCCGTCTGACGCGCCGAGTCCAAGGCCGCCTCGAGGTCGGTGTAGACCTCGCAGCCCTCCGCGCTGAAGTCCGGATCGCGCGTGAGGATGATGGTGCGGCGACCGGGCAGCGGACGCCCGATCGACTCGTACGTCTTGCGCCCCATGAGGATCGCGTGCCCCATCGTGACGCGCTTGAAGTGCGCCATGTCCTCGGGCTCATGCCAGGGCAGACCACCCTGCTTGCCGATCACGCCACCCTTGGCCCACGCCACGATCAGCGCCAGGCACTCGTCGTTCGACCGCACCATTCGATGCTCCCACGCCGCGGATGCTGTCTCAGGAGACAGCGCCCGGGAAGACGTCTCGTTCCGAACCCGCTGGGTACTCCGACCTGTCCTACACGCTCACCGCCGCCTTGATGTGCGGCGCAGGGTCGTACCCCTCGAGCGTGAAGTCCTCGAACGCGAACCCGAAGATGTCCTTCACCTTCGGATCGATGCGCATCGTCGGTAGGGCACGTGGTTCTCGCGAGAGCTGCTCACGGGCCTGCTCGACATGGTTGTTGTACAGGTGCAGATCGCCGAACGTGTGAACGAACTCGCCGGGTTCGAGGTCGCAAACCTGGGCCACCATCATGAGCAGGAGGCTGTAGCTCGCGATGTTGAACGGAACCCCCAGGAAGATGTCCGCGGAGCGCTGGTAGAGCTGGCACGAGAGCCGCTTCGTGTGTGGATCGACCTGGAACTGGAAGAGCGTGTGGCACGGCGGCAGCGCGACCTGGTTGGCCTCACACGGGTTCCAGCCGCTGACGATCAGCCGCCGGCTCCAGGGGTTGGTCTTGATCTGTTCGATCAGCTGCGTGATCTGATCCACGCCATCGTCGCGGTAGCGGCCGTCCTCGCCGAGGGTCGCACCGAAGTTGCGCCACTGATGTCCGTAGACCGGACCGAGGTCGCCCTCGCTGCGCCCGAAGCGCGCACACTGCTCGGCCGTGGCCCACTCGTTCCAGATGCGCACGCCGCGCTCCTGCAGCGGGCCGACCTGCGTCTCCCCGCTCAGGAACCACAGCAGCTCGTGCAGGATCGACTTGAGGTGCAGCTTCTTCGTCGTGAGCAAGGGGAAGCCGTCCGCCAGGTCGTAGCGCACCTGCCGCCCGAACAGGCTGCGGGTACCGGTACCCGTGCGATCGTCTCGCTGCGCACCCTCCTCGAGGACCTCGCGCAGGAGTCCCAGATACTGCTGCATGGCTGCTTGCCTCCTCGGCTGCCGCCCGGCCGTCCCCGGCCCGACTCCGGGATTCTGGTCCCGGCGTCCGACACCTAACGGGCGTTAGGTTTCCGATAGCAGGCCGCCACCATCCCCGTCCCGCGGCGCGCCCGCGAGACCACGGCGCGAGCGACGCCCTCCACGGTGCAAGCTGCTGCACGAGCCCGAGGGATCCGAACGGTCGCGTCGTCTGGCAGCACCCGATCCGCACCGTCCCGCAGCCGGCGCAGGCCGCCAGGGCGCCCTCGTCGGTCGGGACTCCAGGGCGTCTCCGTGCCCCACGCCACCGACCGCACCATCCAGGCGGGCAGCGAGGGCGCAGGCAGCGCCTCTCGCCTAGGGTGGAGCCATGCCGGTGCCCGCCCCCCGCTACTGCCGCCGCGTCGCCTACGAGCACTTCGCGGCGGCGCTGGGCAGCCTCCACGAGACAGGGGCGCTGGTTGGCGCGGCGACGGCCCTGTCCATGCATGCCCTCGACGATGTGCATCCCGGGGCCGTCGAGGAGCGCATCGAGGCACTCGCCGTCGGCGTGCGACGCGGACGGACGACGGAGAGCCGGCAGGCGACGATCGCCCATCTCCATCACGTGCTCTTCGAGCGCGAGGGGTTCGAGGGCAACCGCCTGGACTTCTACGACCCGCGCAACAGCTACCTGCCGCAAGTCCTTGCGACGCGGCGCGGGATCCCCATTTCGCTGGCGCTGATCTACAAGGCCGTGGCCGAGCGCCTCGGCCTGCCCGTGACGGGCATCGGAGCCCCGGGCCACTTCCTCGTCCGCATCGAGGACGAGAGCGGGGCGCTCCTCATCGACCCCTTCCACAGGGGACGCATGCTCTCCGAGGAAGAGGCCTTCAAGCTCATGGAGGCGACCCTGGGCGCGGCCGTACCGCGCTCCGACCGGCTCCTGCAGCCTGTCGACCACGCCGGCTGGCTGGTGCGCATGCTGCGCAACCTCGAGGCGATCCACAGCCGCCGGGCCCAGCCGCGAGACGCCGCGGCCATGGCGGAGCTTCGCCAGCTCGTCGAGCTGGGCTAGCGCTCGTCGCCGTGGCGCTCGAACCGTCCGGCGGCCAGCACCACGAGGACCAACGCCCCCAGCAGGGCCGCGAAGGAGAGCAGCAGCCCGCGCGAATCGCTGGGCT
>JARGNS010000497.1 GCA_029213105.1 Planctomycetota bacterium | reverse complement strand
GCGGGTCGGGGGCCTGGCGGCCGCCCCCCGCGGGGTGGTGGGCGCGGTCCCTCCGATCGCGGCGACCGGCGCCCCGTAGGTGCCGGTGCTCGCGGCGGTGACGGTCGCGGACCGCAGCGCGGCGCAGGCGGACGGCCGAGTGCGGGGGGTGGCCGCCCGAGCGCGGGTGGTGGCCGCCCGAGCGCGGGTGGTGGCCGCCCGAGTGCGGGTAGCGGAGGCCCCGGTGGTGGACGCCCGAGTGCGGGCAGCGGAGGCCCCGGGGGTGGACGCCCGAGCGGCGGCCCGCGCACGGCCGCAGGACAGCGCAGTGGTGGTGGGCGCTCCAGCGACGGCGACCGCAAGCCCGGCGGACGGTTCAGCCGCGGCGGCGGCAGCCGAGGCCGCAGCGACGGCCCGCGTGGTGCCGGCGGTCGCGGACGACGCGACGACCGCGGTCCGGTCCGCAAGCCCCGCACGATCAGCCTGGCGCCTGACGAGGGCAAGAAGAAGGCACCGAAGGTCGACGAGTCGAAGATGTCGCCCGAGGAGCTGATGCAGTTCAAGCTCGATCAGATGCGCAAGAAGTTCGAGCGTCCGGACGCCTAGTCGCGCCGGGGCGCGCGCGGCGCAGGCCGCGCGCGCTCAGACGAACAGCTCGCCCCGGATGACGATCACGGCGTGCCCCCAGATCGTGACGCGCGCGCCGCGATCCTCGACCACCAGGGTGCCGCCGCGCGCCGAGATCTGGCGGGCGTGCAGCTTCTTGCGATCCAGCCGGTCCCCCCAGTAGGGCGCCAGCGTGCAGTGGGCCGAGCCCGTGACGGGATCCTCGTCCACGCCGACGTTCGGACCGAAGAAGCGCGACACGAAGTCGACGTCCGGCCCCTCCCCCGGCGCCGTCGCGATGACGCTGTGGCTGCCGAGGTCGCGCAGGCGCACGAAATCGGGGTCGAGCGCCGCGACGTCCGCCGCGCGGTCGAAGACCGCGAGCAGGCTGGGGCCCGCGTCGAGCACGGTGGCCGGCGTGGCCCGCAGCCCCTCGAGCAAGGCCGCCGACGGCTCGCCGTCCAGCGGCAGCGGCGGGATGGACGGGAAGTCCAGGGCGTAGCGGCCTTCGTCGCGGCCGACCCCGAGGGGGCCCGACGGCGTCAGGAACAGCACGTGGCTCGCCTCGGGATCCACGTCCTCGAGAATCACGGCCGCGGCCGCCAGGGTCGCGTGACCGCAGAGGTCCACCTCGGTGGTGGGTGTGAACCAGCGCAGGCCCCAGTCATCGCCCTCCGGCACGACGAAGGCCGTCTCCGAGAGGTTGTTCTCGGCCGCGATGGCCTGCATGAGGTCGTCGGGGAGCCAGGTCTCGTAGAGGCATACGGCGGCGGGATTGCCCGCGAACGGTCGATCCGCGAAGGCATCGACCTGATAGAAGGCGACAGGCTCGTTCACCGCGACTCTCCACCGATGACGACGCGGGCGTGCAGGATGCGATCGCCGACACGGATCTTGTCGACGACATCCATGCCCGAGCGCACGTGGCCGTAGCAGGTGTAGCGCTCGTCCAGGGGGTGGTAGGACGAGTGCATCACGAAGATCTGGCAGCCCCCATCGTCTTTCACGCTCTTGGGCATGCCGAGCGCGCCGCGCCCATAGGGGTTCGTGTTGATCTCGTCCGGAATCTCCCAGCCGCCGTTGCCGGCTCCGTGGCCATGGGGATCACCGCCCTGGATCACGAAGTTCGGCACCACGCGATGGAAGCGTGAGTCGGTGTACACGCCGTTGTTCACCGCCGTGACCAGGCTCACCGCATGCACGGGCGAGGCCTTGGCATCGAGCGTCACCGCGAACGAACCGAGGTTCGTCTCGAACACGACCCGCAGCGGGCTGTTGGCGATGAAGTCGGCCAGCTGCACGACCCCCGCGGCGTCGATCCAGCGCGGCTCGTCCTCATCGGAGAGCGGCGCCTGCGGGATGCCCCGCCACGTGTTGGGTTGACCGACGTCGTCGATCTCCGGCACGTCGTCCATCTTCAGCGCACGGCCTGTCTCACGCGCGGCGAGGCGCACCCAGGGAGAAGGGTCCTTCTCCCAGTGGCGCTGGATGACCGCGCGGATCTTGCGGCCCACCTCGGCGGGGCAGGCCTCGTCCCCCGCGAGCGCACCCAACGCCTCGAGGAGGGCCTTGCGCACGTCGACGTGCAACACGTTCTGGCTGATCTCGTCATGCGGCAGGGGCGCGTAGGTGCGCCCGAGCATCTCCAGCATGGTGCCGGCCAGGCCGTGGCGCTTGTTCGTGCCGGCGAGCGACACGGCACTTGCCATGACGAAGTGCCGATCGGGCTTGTCGATCGCGTAGCCCCCGGCCAGGAAGCCGAGCAGCCACTCGTCCAGCTTCTCGTGCTCCTTGCCCTCGAGGCCGGACAACACCGTCATCCAGGTGGCCGCGTGCAGCCCGGCGCGCTGCGAGGCACCAGGGTCGGCCCACGTCATCAGCTCCTGCAGGGCCTCGGGGCGCTGGGAGACGAGCAGCAGCTGCGCGGCCGTGTGCTGACGCACGACGGGATCCTCGGGGCGATCCTCGCGTTCCATGAGCTTGGCGGCCATCTCGTCCTTGCCGTGGCGCACGAGCTCGATGACGAGCACCTCGCGCACGCGCGCGTCCGGCTCGACCTCCCACCGGGCGCTCAGCGCCTCGACCCCCTGGGCCAGGCCCTGCTTGCCGAGCGCCTCGGCGGCGACCGTGCGCACCTTGGCATCGGGATGGGCGAGGGCCTTGGTCAGCGCGGCGGTCGTGTGGTTGCCCGCACGGCGGCTGAAGATGCGCCAGATCGCATCCTGCACGACGCGCGGATCGGGATCGTCGATGAGCTTGTAGATCGCGCCGAAGGCACCGTCCGGCGTGCACACCGCAGGCATGAGGGAGCCGAGCACGCGGATGCCGCCCATGCGCCGCT
>JARGNS010000496.1 GCA_029213105.1 Planctomycetota bacterium | reverse complement strand
AGTCCGACGGCGTCTACAAGTTCGCCTTGCGCGGCATGCAGCCCGGGCGCGGTCGCCCCGCGCGGCCCGGCGATCCCGACATGAGCCAGTGGTTTCTCGTCCGCGTGAAGGACGTGCTCGCCATCAGCAACAACCGCCGCATCGTCGAGGACGTGCTCGCGCTCGGCGAGGACCCGGACGGCCGCTCCTTCGCGGCCCGGCCGGGCTTCGACATCCCGCAGACCCCGGGCCGCATCAACGCCGCGGTCAACCTCGACCCGCTGCACGTCTACTTCAATCGCATCTTCGACTACTACCCGGACCTGAAGGCGCTGCGGCGCTTCCTGCCGCCCGAAGCCCTCGTGAAGCTCTCGGGCAACCTCGCCCTCGAGGGCGTCGACATGCTCCAGGGCGGGGGCGCGATCCACTACGTGGACACGACCGTCGAGTCCGAAGACGTCATCCGCAACGTCTACAGCCTGCCGCCGCGGCGGGTCTCGGAGGGCATCGCCGCCCTCGTGCCCGCCAGGGACACCTTCGCGGTGCTCTCGCTACGGACAAACCCCGAGTACCTGCTCAACAAGATCGTCTTCGAGGCCCTGCCGGCCGAGATCCGCAAGCTCTGGCGCGACAACCTGCGTGCGAACCCCGAAGCCGGCTTCGCGAGCGTGCCGGAGTTCTTCGAGGACCTCAGCACCCGCATCGGCGACGAGGCGATGGTCGCCATGGGGCGCATGGGCGAGATCTACGACAAGGTCGACTTCCCCGAGTGGTACTCCGAGGAGCCCGAGCCGCTGCCGGCCCTGGCGATCATGGTGAAGCTCGGCGAAGGCGCCACGCAGGAGGAACTCCAGGAGTACATCTCCTCGAAGATCTTCCTCCTTGGCATGGAGAAGGAACTCGATCGCATCGAGTTCGGCAACTTCACCTACAGCCGCGCGAAGCTCAAGGTCGAGACGCTCGACTACAAGTACGTCCGTCCGTGCTTCATCGTGGTCCAGAACCACCTGGTGATGACGAGCACCGAGGGCTACATGCGCCAGATCCTCGAGACGGTGCGCGACAACGAGAACAACGCCCTCGCCCAGGACGAGACCTTCCGCGTCACGATGGGGGCGCTGCCCGACGATGGCCACGTCGGCATCTTCGTCGATGTCGAGAAGCTCACGCGCGTGCCGCGCTCGATCCGCCTCGATCCGGACGACCCCGCCGATCGCGACCTGGGTGCGCCCGGCACACGCGGTTTCCTCTGGGATCAGCGCAACAGCTGGGTCATCCAGAACAAGGACGAGCGCACGGAGGCCATTCGCTTCCGTCGTGCGGAGCGCCGCAAGTTCCCCGAGCGCATGAACGCCCAGCAGGAGATCGTGCTGGAAGATCGCGTCGATGAGCACATGGATCGCTGGCTCATGCGCTACCCCGAGTTCCTCGAGGAGTACCGTCGCAGCCTGCAGACGGGGCGCCGCCTGCGGGGCGTGGGCCTCGTGCTCGGGTCGCGGGGCACCACCCTCGACGCGCGCTTTGCCGCCGTGCTGCGCAAGCGCGGCGACGGACGCTGAGTCCCCTCGCGAGACGTTCCGGTGACAGACCGGAGTCCCGGTCGCGGGGGCGGGAACGGACCGTCCGCACCGCCTTGACAGGCGGGGGGGCAACGCTACCGTTGCCCCCCGCTCCGAATCCCACGCCGGGATGGCGGAATTGGCAGACGCGCTAGGTTGAGGGCCTAGTGGGCTTAACGGCCCTTGTGGGTTCAAGTCCCACTCCCGGCACCATTTTTGCCCCTGAGGGGGCCGCGCCCCCCCCGAATCGTCGGGCGGACGCCGCGCGCGGGTTCGTGCCTTGCTTGCACGCCTCTCCGGAAAGGGGCGTCCCAAATCGTTGGTTTGGTAGGCTGAATTGGTGGAGGTCGGGCCCTGTCCGACCGATCAACGAATCGGTAGGTCCCTGTCCATGCACGAAGCGTGGGCACTAAATTCGAGTTGGAGAGACCCATGCAGAGCTCCCGTTTGAGCACCTGTCTCGCTCTCGCCGTCGTGATGGCCATGGCAGCCGGTTGTTCTTCCGGCCCGTCCGTTGGTGGTCTGTTCGGCGACGATTGCAACACCTGTGCGGCGCCGGCCCCCGTGGCCCAGACACCGTGCGATCCGCCCCCGGTCGCGTGCGACCCCTGCGCCGCCCCCGTGGTGGCCCAGCAGGATGGCGTTCGCCCGCCCGACGCCCGTCCCGGTGAGGTGTGGTGCTACGTCCGTGTGCCCGCCGTCACCCGTCAGGTCGAGGAGCGCATCTGCGTCCGCGAGGAATGCTCGCGCCAGATCCCGGTCCCGGCCGTCACGAAGCAGGTTGCTCGCCAGGTGTGCGTGCGCCCCGCCTCGACGCGCCAGATCCCGATCCCTGCCGAGTTCAAGGACGTCTGCGAGCAGGTCCAGACCTGCGGCCCGAAGACGGAGTGGCAGAAGGTCAACTGCAACCCCAGCCAGCTTGCTCCCAAGGAGCAGGTCGGTGAGTGCTGGACGCTCGTCGAGACGCCGGCCCAGTTCACGACCCGCACCAAGCGTGTGTGCGTCCGTGAGGCCAGCTGCCGCGTGGAGCAGATCCCCGCCGAGTTCGAGACGCAGTACGAGACCGTCTGCGTGACGCCGGCTTGCACCCGCACCGAGGTCACCCCGGCGCAGTACGAGACCCGTTTCCGCGAAGAGGTCGTCTGCGGCCCCCGCTGGGAGTGGCGTCGCACGACCGAGTGCGAGGTCCCCGGTGAGGCTCCGATGGGCGCTGCCCCGATGAACCAGGCTCCGGTTGGCCTCGCGCCCCTGGACCCGGCTCCGATCGAGCAGGCCCCCGTGGGCAACGGCGTCGGCAACCCCGACGCGAACCTGCCCCCGGCTGGTGCGCTTCCGCCCCTGCGCTAGTTCGTAGTTCCTACGCATCGAAAGCCGTGCGGCGCGCAGCT
>JARGNS010000495.1 GCA_029213105.1 Planctomycetota bacterium | reverse complement strand
CGATCCCGCTCTGGTCGATCAGGGCGAGGGAGGCGAGCGCGGTGCAGGGGAGGAGACCGGAGCGCGCCCACACGAGCCCGCCGAGGTTCTCGGGGTGTACGCCCTCGACGTCCTTGCTCGGATGGATCTCGTGCTGTAGGGCGCGCGTCCCCAGGCCGTCGGGCAGGGGCAGGGAGAGCAGGATGCCCGACACGTTCGCGTCGGCATTGAGCGCCTTCAGCGCCTTGCGGACACCGGCCTCGGTCGAGTCGCCGGGCAGGACCTCGAGGTGGAAGTCGAGCTGCCACTTCTCGGCGCCGCGGCGCTGGCCCCGGATGTAGGCCTGGGCGGCGTCGTTCTCGCCGACCTGGACGACCACGAGACGCGGGCGCGAGCCGGAGTCGATCATGGACTGGACTTCGGGCGCGAACTCGTTGCGGATGGACTCCGCCAGGGCGCGACCGTCGAGAAGTTGGGGCGTGGTGTCGGTAGGCATGCCCCATCGGTACCCGGATCCGTGGCCGCGGGCAAGCCCGGCCGCGGAGCCGGCCTGGGAGGCCGCTCCGAGGCTGGTAGGCTCTCGGCCCATGGGCATCCACGATCGCGACTACATGCAGGCCGGTCCCACCTCGGGCCCGCTCTACCGGCCGGGCCGGCTGACCTGGCTGATCATCGCGATCAACGGCGTGCTCTGGCTCGTGTACTCCAGTTCGCTCAACAACGCGCGCACCATGACCGAGTCCGAGGCCGAAGCGAGCCTGTTCGTCTTCATGGCCGACCAACTCATGCTCTGGCCGGACTTCGTGTTCGGCGCCGGCAAGGTCTGGCAGCTCTTCACCAGCTTCTGGATGCACAGCCCGGGCGGGGCCCAGCACGTCCTGATGAACATGCTGATGCTCTTCTTCTTCGGGCGTGCCGTGGAGTCGTTCCTGGGGCCGAAGCGCTTCCTGGCCCTCTACCTGGGCGCAGGCGTCTTCGCCTCGCTCATCTACGTCCTGTGGTCGTTCCTCGTCGGCAGCCACGTGCCGGCGCTCGGGGCCTCCGGCGCCGTGTATGCCGTGCTCGTCTGGATGGCCCTGCAGCGCCCCAAGGCCACCGTCTACTTGATGATGGTCATTCCCGTGCCCATGTGGCTTGCCGTCGGCGTGCTGATGGTGGGGGTCGAGCTGTTCGCCTTCGCAGGTGACGTGGCCGGCACCAAGTCCGACGTCTCGCATGTCGCCCACCTGGCGGGTGCGGCCTTCGGTGCGGCGTTCTGGTTCTTCCTGCCGCGCTTCGCGGCGGCGCGACGGCATGCCCCCGCGCGGCCGACGACGCCGCAGCCCCCGCGGGACTACCAGGCCCCGTCGGACCTGGAGGAGGCGCACCGTCGCACGGCCATGCGCATGGAGATGGACCGGCTGCTCGACAAGGTGCACGCCGAGGGCATCGACAGGCTGACCGACGAAGAGAAGACCTTCCTCGAACGGGCCTCCCGGGAGCTACGCGGACGATGAATGCACCCCAGCCTGTCGTGAAGGCCTTCCTGATCTGCGACCAGATCATCCAGGACTCGCAGACCGGGAAGATGTCCCTGATCGGGCTCTTCCAGGACCTGCGCGCGGACCGCTTCCCGGCCATCCACCCGGCCCTGTGGATCTACGCGAGCCTCACCGATGCGCGCGGCGACTACGAGTTCGAGATCCAGTTCGTGGACATCGAGAACAACGACGTCATGGGCAAGGGCACCCCGCCCAAGATCAAGATCCCCGGGCCGCTCGAGACCACGGAGATGTGCGCGCAGCTCGGCAACCTGCAGCTGCCTCGTCCGGGCACCTACGAGTTCCACCTCATCGGCAACGGCGAGCTGCTGGCGACGAAGTCCCTGCGCGTGAGCGAGGTCCGTCCGCCGAAGGAGTAGAGGCGTAGCGTGCGCTACTCGCCCAGCTCCGTCAGCAGGTAGGTCGTGTAGAGCGCGGCCGAGTAGGCGCGCTGCTTCGCGTTGGCGGCGCCGGCGTGCCCCCCCTCGGTGTTCTCGTAGTAGACGACCGGGTGGCCCATCCAGCGCATCATCGCGACCATCTTGCGGGCGTGGCCCGGATGGACGCGGTCGTCGCGGGTGGACGTGGTGAACAGCACGCGCGGGTAGGTCTTGTTCGCCGAGAGGTTGTGGAACGGCGAGTAGGTCTTGATGAAGGCCCACTCCTCCGGCTTGTCGGGGTTGCCGTACTCCGCCATCCAGCTGGCGCCGGCCAGCAGTCGGTTGTAGCGCCGCATGTCGAGCAGCGGCACCTGGCAGACGACGGCGCCGTAGAGCTCGGGGCGCCGCGTGAACGCCGCGCCGACCAGCAGCCCGCCGTTGCTGCCACCGCGGATGCCGAGGTACTTGGACGACGTGATCTTGCTGGCGATCAGGTCCTCGGCGATGGCCTCGAAGTCCTCGTAGGCCTTGTGGCGGTTCTCCTTGAGCGCTGCGCGGTGCCAGCGCGGGCCGTACTCGCCACCGCCGCGGATGTTGGCGATCACGTAGACGCCGCCGCGCTCGAGCCAGTTCTTGCCGATGGCGCTGACGTAGAAGGGGCGCATCGACTGGCGGAAGCCGCCGTAGCCGTAGAGCATCGTGCGGTTCTTGCCGTTGAGCTCGAGGTTCTTGCTGCGCACCACGAAGTACGGCACGCGCGTGCCGTCCTTGGACGTCGCGAACTTCTGCTCCGAGGTGTAGGGCGCCGGGTCGAAGCGCTGCGGGGCCTGCTGGATCGTCTTGTGGGCCAGCGTCTTCGCGTTCACGTGCAGCAGGGCCGTCGGGCGCAGGAAGCTGCTGTAGGTGGCGAAGAAGTCGTCGTGGTCGACGTCGATGCTGGACGTGCGGATCGTGCCCTGGCCCTCGAAGGCGAACGCCTGGCGCGTCCAGGCGCCATCCTTGCGCTCGTAGCGGTAGAGGTGGTCGCGCACGTCCTCCATGACCTGCACC
>JARGNS010000494.1 GCA_029213105.1 Planctomycetota bacterium | reverse complement strand
GGCCTGCGGCGGATGGCGGGGCTGCCGCCCTCGCGCCGCGGCACGTTCACCGTCTGGCTGCACGACGGGCGCGAGCTGCGCGCCAAGCACATCGCCAGTGACCGTGAGACGGCGCTCACCCTGCTGCGCGTCCCCACGACCGGGCTCGTGCCGCTCCCCGGCGCCAGCGCGCCGCCCGCGAAACTCACCGGGGCGGTCGCCGTGCCGGCGCTCGCGGCCCCGGGGCTCGGAATCCGGCTGCTGATGATCACCGGCGATGGGGCCGTGGCCACGGGCCCCGTGCGCGCCCACGGACGCCACGGGCGCTACGTCGACGCGGCCACGCGGACGCGTCGCCGGACGACGGGGCTGGTGGGGGTGGCTCTCGCCGCGGTCGATGCGGACGCCGGCGCACCCCTGCTCGACGGCGACGGGCGTCTCGCGGGCCTCCTGGTCGGGCGCAAGGACACGCTCGAGACGGCTGCGGAGGCCGTCCCGCCGGGCCTCACGGTGCGCCCCACGCCCGTCGAAGTGCTCGCCGTGCCGGCCTCGGTGGTCCGCATGGTCTGGCCCCTGCTGGAGCGCCACGGGCGGCTCCCCCGGGCCGGCCTCGGCGTCGACACGCGCCGGGCCGACGAGGCCCTGCGCCAGCATCTCGGGCTGACGACCGGGGCGCATGTCATCCAGGCGCTCGTGCCCGACGGCCCGGCCGCCCGCCAGGGCCTCAAGCGCCACGACGTCATCGTGGCGCTCGACGCCCGCTCGCCGGCGCCGGGCACGACCCTGCACGACCTGCTGCTGCCGTACCGACCCCGGGCGCGGGTCATCGTGGGTGTGATCCGGGCCGGCAAGCGCCTCGAGATCCCCGTCGTGCTCGGGGAGCGGAAGACGCCCTGAGGCCGGTTTTCCGCCGTCCGGCCCGGGCCCCGGAAGCCTATAGGTAGGCAGCGCCCCCCGGTTTCGAGCCGACCCCGGTCGCGATCGTGGCCCCGGGATCGGAACCCGCCGGGCGCATGCTCCGCAACCTGTTTCGCATCAAGGACTTACGCATGACGGACCATCTCGACGCTGCCGGCCCGTCGCCTCGCGACGACCAGGCTGCGTTCGAGGCGCTCCTGGCGGACGCGCTGGCGGCGGAGGAGCGGTTGGCCGAGGAGCGGCTGGCGGAGGCCCTCGCGGAGGGGCGTTCGGCCGAGGCCCTCCCCGAGGCCCTCCCCGAGGGACTGCGCGCCCGCGCCCTGGCGGCCCCCGAGCTGGCCGACGCGGAGGCCCTGCTTGCCGACGCCCTGGAGGGCGAGAGCGAGGCCCTGTGGGTTGCCCGCCAGACCCCGACGACGCTCTCCCCCGGTCTGCGTCGTGCGGCCCTGGCGGCCTACGAGCGCGCCGAGACCCCCGCCCTCACACTGGTCGCCCCCAAGATGGCCCTCGCGAGCCCGGCGCCGGCGGCGCGCGCGGATCGCCCTGCCGTGCGTACCGAGCCCCTGCGCGCACGGCGCCTCGCGCCCATGCGGCGCCTGCGCATGGCGTCCTTCGCCGCGGCCGCCGTCCTGCTGCTCGGCCTCGGGGTCGTGCTGTTCGGTGGGGGCGACGAGGCCCACGCCGGACTCCAGCTGCGCGCCCTGGCGCGCGCCGACACGGCCGGCTCCGTGCAGACCAGCCGGGTCCAGCCGCTCTACTTCGCCGCGCTCGGGCAGACGTTCACCCCGGGGCGCGACGAGCTGCTGCGCTTCAGCCTCGCCGAGGACGCGATGGTCGTCGTCGGCAGCGGTGACGCCGTGCGCGTGAGCCGCGCCGCCCGGGCCCTCGACGGGCTCGCCCCGGAATCCGCCGTCCTGCGCCTGGAGTCGGGGGAGGCGCAGCTCGCCACGCGCGGCCACCCGATTCCGCTGTTGATCGACGGCATCGGCCTGCTCGTGCTCGAGGAGGGGGCCGCCCACGTGGCCGTGGACGCCGGCGATGGCAGCCATGCACCGGCCGTCGCGCTCTACGAGGGCACCGTCGCGCGCTTCCAGCGGGCCGATGGCAGTGCCGCCGTGCCGCTGGTCGGCCCGACGCGCGTCCTGCTCGAGGCCACCCGCCGCCGGCCGCTCTCCACACGGCTCTTCCGTGCCGCCAAGGTCGCAGGCGCCATCGGCCGCACGCGCCGCGGACGCCAGGACGTGCGCCTGCTCGTGCCGGAGGCGTCCGCAGCCCGGTCGACCGCCGAGGCGGATCGCCTGCAGGCGAGTGCGCGCTTCCTGTGGCGCCCGGAGCAGGCCGTCCGGCAGGCGCATGCGCTCGAGATCGCCCTGCGCGCGCCTGCGGGCACCCGCGTCCAGTTGGCCCAGGCGGGGCCCGATGGCCGCGCCCTGGCGCCCATCGCCGCCACGGTGGCCCGGGCTGGCGTGAGCGCGACCGGCGCGGCGCCCGAGCCGGGGGTGGCGACCGTGACCCTCTCCCTGCCGGAGGGCTGGTTCGACCGCCTCCCGCAGGGTCGTATCGACCTACGTCTCGACGTGCCCTTGGCCCCGGGGGCCGAGGGTGCCCAGGCCGCCCGCGTGGTGGCCTGGTTCGACGGCGCCTCCCTGGTCTTCGGTCCCGCGCGCAGCCGCGTGCAGGCCGAGATGCCGGGGCAGGACGGCCGGAACGCAGGTCGTGATGGATAGACTCAAGCGAGGCGTGCTGCCGCATGCCGTGCACGGAGGACAGACCATGTCCCAGATCTCCCGTTTCCCGCGTTCCCCGCGTCGCCGGCAGGATCTTCCCTGCGGGCCGCAGCGGGGCGTCGCCATGCTCATCGTGATCACGATCCTCGTGACCATGGTGCTCATCGCGCTGCCCTTCGCGCTGTCGATGAACCAGGGCAAGGAGCGCACCAAGGCCGTCGGCGCACGCACGCGTGCGCGCTTCGAGGCCGAGACGCTGCTCGAGCTGGCCAAGCTGCACCTCATTCCGACGACGGAGTGGCAGGA
>JARGNS010000493.1:2721-2934 GCA_029213105.1 Planctomycetota bacterium | reverse complement strand
TGGCGACCTGCGTCACGGCCGCCTCGAGCCCGCCACGCCACACGCGGATCGTCGGCGCGTCCACCGCGATGTGGAAGTCCGTGGGCACGGCATAGGCCTCACGCAGGGCCTGGGTGGCATCGTCATCCCTCACCCCCCCACGGTACGGAGGCGGAGGGGAAAGCGTACCTTCTGGTCACCTACCGGCGGACGCGGCGGGCCGCTGACGGCTAC
>JARGNS010000493.1:0-2636 GCA_029213105.1 Planctomycetota bacterium | reverse complement strand
TCGACCGCGGCGATGGCGTCCGACCACTTCTTGCGCTGGGCAAAGGTCAGCCCGAGACCGCGCCAGGCGAAGAACGACTTCTCGTCCATCGCGATGGCCTCCTGATACCACTTCTCGGCGTCCTTCATCTTCCCCTGGAAGTAGAAGTTGTCGCCGATCCAGACCACGATGTTCGCGTCCTCGGGCAGGATGTCGTGAGCCTGGAGCAGCATCTTCTGCGCCTTGGGGAAGGTGCCGCGCGCTTCGTAGTCGAAGGCGCAGTTGATGAGGGCGCGCAGGTTCTCCTTCTGCCCCTCCATCTTCAGGACGCGCTCGTAGATCTTGATGGCGTCGCCGTACTTGGCCTGCGAGTCCAGCGTCGCGCCGAGGTTGTTCAGGGCGCTGACGAAGTCGTCCTTCATGTCCAACGCGCGCTTGAACTGCACCTGCGCCTCGGAGACGCGCCCCTGCTTGAAGAGGCAGTAGCCGACGGAGTTCACGGCCACGACCGAGCTCGGCCGCACCGCCATCACCTCGCGGTAGAGGTCGACGGCCTCGTCCCACTTCTCGAGCCGCTCGAGGACCCAGGCCTTGCCGTACATGGCGCGCCAGCTCTCCTCGTCACGCGCCAGGACCTCGTCGTAGTACTTCGTGGCCTGCTTGTAGGCGGCCTCGGTCTCATCGCGTGCCGTGAGGTCGCCCAGCGCCAGCACGACGTCGTCGATCTCCTTGTTGGCCCGGTAGGCGCTGGTCAGCGTCTTGCGCGCCTCGTCCATGGCCTCCGGGGTGCCCACGCTGGCCAGGGCGTCGGCCTTCACGAGGAACGCCGCGATGTAGCTGGGGCGCTGCTCCACGACGGTCGTCGCATGCGCCGCACTGCTCTCGGCCTCGCCCGTGATCAGCTGCAGCCGCGCCAGCACCAACCGGGCGTGGAACGCCTCCGGGTTGGCCTTGACGGCGCCGTCGAGCCGGGCGATGGCCTCGGCGGTCTTGCCGGAGGCGTGCTCGGCCTCCGCCAGCATCAACAGGACATCCGGGCGGGTGCCGGACTTGAGCGCGAGGGCCTTGGTCAGCGCCGCGACGGCCGGCTTGGGCTGGTCAAGGGCCAGCAGCACGCGACCGTGCTCGAGGTGCACATCGAAGGCGCTCCCCGTGGCCTTGGCGCGAGCCAGCTTCTCGAGCTGCGGCAGGCGCTCCTCGGCAGGCACCAGCCGCAAGCGGTGCAGCTTCAAGCCAAGGTGCTTGGGGTACTCCTCGATGAACTTGTCGTAGTCCGCGGCAATCTCGGCGGACTCATCCCCGGCGGCGAGGGCGCACTGGATGTAGCGCACATGGGCACGGTAGTTCTCGAGATCGTTGTCGAGCGCCTTCCAGTAGGAGTCGGCCGCGTCGGTCATGCGCTGCTCTTCGCGCGCAACTTCGCCGTCCTCGAAGTGCTCCGCCGAGATCTCCGGATCCCGGTCCATCTCGATCGGCTCGTCGTCCTCGGCTTCCTCTTCGGCCTGCGCCGTCACGGGCAGCAGCAGGAGCAGCCCCCCCAGGAAGAGGGACGCGAAGAAGAAGACACGGAACCGCGACGCGGCGTCGGAGAAGCTGGGCATGGCGAAATCCTGCCTACGAAAGAACACGCGGAAGGGAGACGGCCGGAGGCCGCGGGACTCAGCGCACGTCGGTCGCGCGCGCCTGGGCATCCACGGCCTTGGCGCGCTGCTCGGCGAGCCAGGCCTCCTGCTCCTTCTTGCGGTCCAGGTCCATCAGGCGCTCACGGCGCGCCTTGACCATGGCCAGGCGCTCCTCCTGCTCGCGCAGGATCTCCCAGTCCTTGGCGGAGTTACCGGCCCCACCCTGGTTGCCGCCGGTGCCGGCGCGACCGGCGCCACGACCGGCGCCACGGAGGGCACCGCGCGTCGCAGCCCCGCGGCCGCCGCCCGTTCCGCCACCGCGGCCACCGCGGCCACCGCCACGGCCGCCACCGCCGCCACCACGGCCGCCGCCACCCTGACCACCACCACCACCACCGCCGCCACGAGCGTCAGCCGGCTCGGAGCCGAGGAGGGCCAGGGTCACGAGGGCCCCCACGAGTGCGAATCCACGTCGGATGCTGTGCCACATGGTGTCTGCCTTTCGTCGGGTCCGGAGCAGGGGGGAGGCCCCATCCTAGTCCGAACGTCGCGTTACTTCTTCTCGGGAGGGGCGGTGGTGCCGTCCAGCAGCTTCGGGTTGCCTTGAATGGCCTTCTGGAGCTTCTGGATGGCGGCACCGCGGGTCTTCTCGGAGGCCTTGGGCTTGTAGCCGTAGTTGCTCCCGAGGTGGGCCTTGATGATGCCGATGGCGCGCGCGCGCACCGCATCGTCCGCGTGGTAGAGCAGGTCGATCGCGTACTGGGCCGTCTTCTTGGGCCCCTGGGACAGGATCGCGGTGACCGGCTCGATGATCTTGGGGCTCGTCTCGTCCTTGAGCAGGCCCAGCAGCTGGCGCGAGGCCTTGCCGCGCCCACCCAGGTGCTCGTCCATGAGCTTCTGGGTCTCGGGATCGAGGGCGCCCTCGCCCTCGGCGACGATCGGCTTGGCCGTGCGCAGTTCGACACGCTCGCGCTTCATCCAGTCCGAGGCCAGCTGCCCCTGGATCTCGATGTTGTCGAGCAGCATGCGTCCCTT
>JARGNS010000492.1 GCA_029213105.1 Planctomycetota bacterium | reverse complement strand
GCCCGACCGGCGTGTCGTGCGCGGCCGCGGCCGCGGCGAGCACCGCCCCGCGATCCTCCATCGCGTCGTCATCGAGGAGGACGAGCAGATCCGGGTAGCACGTCGGGCCGCGTCCCGCTCGGTGCAGCGCCCGCCAGGCGATGCGGTCCGGCTGCCGGGCAAGCTCGGGGTCGGCCTCCTCGACCTCCGCCGCGCGCGCGGCGCCGAGCGTGAGGAAGCGCTGCAGGTTCTCGTGCACGCGCACGGCCTCGGCCTCGCTCACGGCCAGCGAGGCGGCGACGGCCTCGGGCTCGGCGGGGTAGAGCAGCATGTCGCAGCCCGCGGCGAGCGACCGGCGTGCGGCCTCCGGCTCGCCCCCCGGCACGGTCGCGCCGGCCATCAGCAGGGCGTCCGTGAAGACGAGCACCCCCGGGTCGTCGTCGTTCGGATTCACGAGCGCACGCGCACGCGCCACGATCGGCGCGGAGAACGAGGCGATCGCCCCCGTCGCGTCCAGCGCCGGGTACGAGACGTGCGACGTCATGAGGCCGGGGCAGCCTGCCCACCAGAGCGCCTTGTGGAAGGGCTCGAGGTCGCGCACCTCGAGCGTTGCGAGGTCCGCCTCGACGACAGGCAGCGCCTCGTGACTGTCCTCGCGCGTGCCGCCGTGGCCGGGGAAGTGCTTCGCGACGGCCAAGGCACCGCCGGCCTCGATGCCGCCCACGTACTCGCAGCCCAGGTCGGCGACACGCCACGGCTCGAAGCCGAAGGCGCGGTTGCCGAGGATGGGGTTGTCGACCTCGCTGCGAACGTCGAGGCACGGGCCGAAGACCACGTCGATGCCCACGGACATGGCGTCGCGGGCGGTGATCTCGCCACACGCGCGGGCTTCGTGGGGCATGGCCGCCAGGCCGAGGATGCCCAGATCGGGCAGGCGCGTGAGGCCTGCGACCTGCTGGCCCGCCCCACGCTCCATGTCGCTCGCGATGAAGATCGGCCGACCGGCCTCGTGGCGGAGGTCGGCGGTGAGCTGGGCCACCTGCTCCGCATGCCCACCGAAGAGGATGAAGCCGGCGACCCAGGGCTGGCGGGCGCGCTCGAGGGCGAGCTTCGTCTCCGCGTCCGCATCCTTGTCGAGGCGGATGCCGGGAACGATCAGGGGGTAGGGCAGCGCCATGCGCCGAACCTACTCCGCGTCGTCCTCACTACCTCGACCGTTCTTGTCACCGGGCTTGGCCTTGCCGTCGTCGTCCGGCGCGAACGGCGCGGCCGGGGGCGGCAAGGGATCGGGGGGCGTCAGCGACTTGCTGCCGCCGGCGAAGAGCTGGGTCCACCAGGTCTGGTTCGCGCGCCCGCAGCCCATCACGAGCCAGCCGCGACCGAGCATGTTGCGGTGGTGGCCGGAGGAACGGAACCAGGCCATGAACGCGCCGTGGCCCGTGCCGGGGCCGCGCGCGATGTTCTCGCCGACGCCGCCGCCGAAGCCCTGCTGCTTGGCGCGGCTGCCCGGCGTGCGGTTGGTGGGCGTGTGGTAGGGCGGCGGCACGTTGTGGGCGAAGTAGCCGTTCGTGGCCATGTGCCGGCTGTGGCCGCGCGCGGCGCGCGTGAGCTTCTCGTCGATCTTGACGGCGAGCAGGCCCATCATCATCCGGTAGTTGTTCACCGAGCGGACGTTGGCCTTCTCCTGCGTGCCGGCCGTCGTCTTGAGCGTGGTGTTGTAGACGATGACCTTCAGCGAGTACTCGCGCTTGCTCGGGTCGGCCGAGCCCGGCACGTCGATGGCCTTGTTGATGCGCTCCTTGAGCTCGTCGAGCTCGGGCTGGTAGCCGGGCATCACCTGCGAGAGCAGGGAGTCGACCTCGGTCAGGCCCTGGATGCGCTCCTGCAGTTTCTTGTCCCACTGGGAGACGAGATCGAACGGACGCTCCCAGACCTCGCGCACCTTGTCTACGCGCGCCTCGACCTCGGCCTGGTTGCGCTTCTGCGGGTTGGGGTAGGGATAGGCCGCAGCGTCGTAGATCAGCGCGAGCGCGTGCTTGCGGCGCTCCTCGAGCAGCTGCAGCAGCTTCGACTTGTACTTGCCGCTCGAGAACGACTTGCTGCGCACGATCTCGTCGAGCAGGTACGCGCGGCGGCGCTCCAGCGCCTCGGCAAAGCGGGCCTGCGCGGGCTCGCCGATCTCGAGCAGGGTCTTGGCCGCGGCCTCGCGTTCCTCGGGCTTGCGGCTATCGAGCTGCGCAATCGCGGTCTTGATCTGCGCTTCGCGCAGCAGGTGCTCGCGCTCGGCCGGCGTGACGTAGCGGCCGTCGTGGATGACGAAGCCACCCTCGGGCATGGCGATGCCGCGCCAGCGGGCGAGCCGCGCGAAGACCTCGTCGGTCGACACACCCTTCTCGACCGCGGTCACGAGCATGCGCTCGGCCTCGGGCTCGCGGGCGAGCACATGCAGGAGCGCCGCGGCGGGCACGCAGCCGTCCTGCTCGGGGCGCATGCGCTTGACCAGGGAGATCCACGCGTCAGCGGGCAGGCGGGCCCAGGCGTGCTTGCTGCGACCGCCACTGACCTTCGCGTGGAGGTACTCGGCGTCGGCGTCGATCAACGCGACCTTCAGACGCGGGGCGAGGAGCACGTTGCGGTCGTGGTCGGGGTGCGCCTTGATGTGCGCCACGAGCAGGTCCTTGGCCTTGGCGGCCAGGCCGTAGTCCGCTGCGATGCCGTCCAGGCGCACGCGCTGCATGCTGCCCTCGGGCAGGACGCGGGCGTCGGTGGCCAGCTTGGCCGCGGCGTCGCGGAAGCGGCGCGCCTGGGCCTCCTCGGCGGCAGCGGCGAGGATGGCGTCGGCCTGCTTCTTGGCCGCGGCCTCCCTGTCGAGGTCCACCGGCGTGTCCGGGCGCGGTCGGTCGGGCCCCGGCCGATCGGGGCGGGGCCTGTCCGGACGCGGGCGATCGGGCTGCGTCGGCGTGAACTCGATGGGCTTCTTGTG
>JARGNS010000491.1:236-2979 GCA_029213105.1 Planctomycetota bacterium | reverse complement strand
CTGGGTCATGCTCTTGCGCAGGCGGTCGCTGGAGGCGTCCGTGGGCGGCGGTGCGCCCTCGGCGCCGTCGAGGCGCTCGCGCTCGGCCCGCAGCCAGTCCTTGGCCTGCAGGTCGGTCACGACGACGACGTGACGGTTGACGTCCTCGTCGCTCATCTGCTCCTGCACGGTGGCCAGGGCCTTGGCCCAATTGGCCGCCGCGTCGCGGGTGCGCATGGCCGCGACGAACTCGCGGGCGCGGACGGCGCCTTCGGCGCCCACGGCGCGGCCCATCAGGACATGCGGGTCGCGACCGTCGGAGGCCTCCTCGTCGGGATCGTTTGTGACGATCACGACGGTGGCGTCATCGGGGCCGACCGCGCCGAGGACCAGATCGGCTTCGTGCTTCACGCGGTCGATGACGGCGCGGGCATCGAGCTTGGCGGCCGTGCTGTAGGAGTTGTCGAGCACCAGGTAGACGGAGCGCTTCTGCCGGGCGAGGACGCCGGCGCCCTCGGTCAGGACCGGGCGGGCCAGCGCCAGGCCCAGCAGCACGATGGCCGCCACGCGCAGGAGCAGGATCAGCCAGTTCTCCATGCGCAGGCGGCGCTGGTGGCGCTTCATGGCGGCCAGCAGCCAGTGCATGGCCGCCCACTCGACCCGTCGGACGCGCCGGCGGCTGAGCAGGTGGATCAGGATCGGCACGCCGGCGAGGGCGCCGCCCAAGGCGAAGAGCTGCCACGTGACGAGGTAGGCCAGGGGGATCATCGGCGTCTCACGGCAGCGCGCTTGGCGAGGTAGGCGGAGAGCACGACCCCGAGGGAGTCGGCCGTATCCATCTCGACGAGGTCGATGCGGTTGGCGAGGCAGACGCGGCGCAGGCGGCGGCGGAACTGCTTCACCTCGTCCAGGTAGGCGGTGCGGAGCGACACGGGATCGGCCGTCAGCTCGTCGGCGCTCTCCATGCCCTCGAACTTCGTGAGCCGGTCGAAGGGGAACGTGACTTCGTCGTGGGCCAGCACGTGGAACAACAGCACCTCGTGGCCGCGGTTGCGCACCTGCTTGATCCCCTTGAGGATCTCGGCGCTGTCGTCCATGAGGTCGGAGAACATCACGACCAGGCCGCGGCGGCGCACGGCCTCGCCGGCCGCACCCAGGCCGCGGGCGACGCCGGTGCCGCCACGCGGGTCCGCGCTCTCGAGCTCGCGGAGGCGGTTCATCAAGTGCGCCTTGTTGCTCGCCGCCGGCATGACCGTGCGGATCTTCTCGTCGAAGAGGACGAGGCCGCAGGTGTCCTGCTGGCTGGTGATGAGGTGGGCGATGGCCGCCGCGCCCCAGCACGAGTACTCGAACTTCGACGGGCCCTTGTGGTCGCGGCTGTCGTAGGCCATCGAGGCGCTGGCATCCACCACGACGTGGGCGTCGAGGTTGGTCTCTTCTTCGTAGCGCTTGATGTAGAGCCGGTCGGTCTTGCCGAAGACCTTCCAATCCAGGAAGCGCATGTCATCCCCCGGGACGTACTCCCGGTGCTCGGCGAATTCCACGGAGGACCCCCGGAAGGGGCTCTTGTGGAGGCCGGAGATGAAGCCTTCGACGATCAGCCGCGCCTTGAGTTCAAGGCCGCTGATCTTCTCGATGACTTCAGGATCCAAGTACGTTCGGGAGTCGGTCGTCACGCGGGTTCTCGCTCTCGCGGGCCGGAATGAGCTCCATCAGCTCCTGGATCAGGCGGTCGCTGGTGTAGCCCTCGGCCTCGGCGCCGTACGTGGTCAGGACACGGTGGCGCAACACGGGCAGCGCGACCTTCTGGACGTCTTCGATCGAGACGTAGAGGCGACCGTGCAGCAGGGCGCGTGTCTTGGCGCCCAGGATGAGGAACTGGCTGGCACGCGGTCCCGCGCCCCAGGCCACGCGCTGCTTGACGAGGTCGGGCGCGTTCTCGTCGTTGATGCGCGTGGCGCGCACCAGGTCGAGGACGTAGCGCACGACGTGCTCGCTGATCGGCACGCGGCGGACGATGTCCTGGATCTCGAGGATGTCCTTGCCCGTGAGGATCTCGTTGACCTCGGTCTTCATGGGCTTCGTCGTCATCTCGACGATCTGCAGCTCCTCCTCGAGGGAGGGGTATTCGACCTTCACGAGGAACATGAAGCGGTCGAGCTGCGCCTCGGGCAGCGGGTACGTGCCCTCCTGCTCGATCGGGTTCTGGGTCGCGAGCACGAAGAACGGCTGCTCGAGCACGTGCTTCTTGCCGCCCGCGCTGACCTGGCGTTCCTGCATCGCCTCGAGTCTTGGGCGGCGTCCGGTTGATCTCGTCGGCCAAGATGACGTTCGCGAAGATCGGGCCGTGGATGAACTTGAAGCCACGCTTGCCGGTCGTCTTGTCTTCCTGGATCACCTCGGTGCCGGTGATGTCGGCCGGCATCAGGTCCGGGGTGAACTGGATGCGGTTGAAGGACAGCGACAGGGTGCGGGCCACCGTGCTGATGAGCAGCGTCTTGGCGAGGCCGGGCACACCCACGAGGAGGCAGTGACCGCGCGCGAAGATCGAGATCAGCAGCTGGTCGATCACCTCGTCGAGGCCGACGATGACCTTCGAGAGCTCGGCGCGCAGCGCCGTATGGGCATCCTTCACGCGCTTGGCGGCGGCGATGTCCGATTCGGTGAGTTCGCCGGCCTCGGGGGCGCCTGCGTCGGGTTCGGTCATGGTTCGGCTCCAGGATCGGGGGCCCGCCTCGGCGGGGTGGCGCATTGAACCACGCTT
>JARGNS010000491.1:0-226 GCA_029213105.1 Planctomycetota bacterium | reverse complement strand
AGGGGGATGAGGAGAACGCTTCCGTGCGCCCCCGGGAGGCCGGTCGGGGCCCACCCTGGTGGGGCGGGGCCGTGCCCGCTGCTCAGCGCCGTGCCCAGAAGGCGATCGAGGTCGCGTTGACGGCCACGAGGCCCTTGCCCGGAATGGGAATCAAGTTGCCGTAGGGGCGGCCCTCGATCTTCCCGACCAGCTTCGGGTCGAAGGCGCCCTCGTCGAGCAGCGCCAG
>JARGNS010000490.1 GCA_029213105.1 Planctomycetota bacterium | reverse complement strand
CGCCCCGCTTTCCGTCCGGCTCCTCGCCGTGCTCCGGCCCGCCTGTGGCGGCGGCGGCGGGGGCGCCGCCACGCCGGACTCGATCCTGCTGCTGGCAGGCCACTACGACCACAACGGCGGCCGAAGCGTGGTCGTGAACGACATGCGCTTCGAGCTGGGCCACGCGGATCCGATGACGGGAGTCGAGTACTACCGCCTCTTCGTGCAAGACCCGCGCTGGACGACGGCCGACGTGGGCCGGACGCGCACGTACGAGACGAACGCGACACCGGAACGCGGCCTGTTCGCCCAGCACGTCGCCGCCGGCCTCGACGGCCGCCTCGCATTCCGGAGCTTCCTCAACGGCGCCGAGTCAGGGGGACGACACATCCGCGAGACCATCGTCTGGGCCGGCGGCTTCGACGGCACGCTCGTGCCGGATGCGGCTGGCTACCTCGTCACGCGGCTGGAGGTCGAGCTCACGCGGGCCGTCCTGAACACGCCCGGGTCCGACCCGAACGGCGACGGCAACTACACCGAGTACCAACTGACGTGGGAGCTGCGCGTCTACGGCTACCGGGACACGCCGTAGGCGCACTCACGCCGAGCCCTCGCTCGCGGCGAGCAGCCGCGCGCCGGCGGCGTCCAGATCGGCACCGTACGCCACGAGGCCATCGGGGTGACCGGCCATGACGATCACGCCGCCCTCGGGATGAGCCCGCGCCAGCCGCGCCACCTCACGGGCCATGGCGGGTGTGCCGTAGGGCACCGCCGGATCCGTGGTCGGCGCCACGCCGCGCAGCCGTGCCCAGAGTGCGGGCGCATGCACGTGGATCACGCCGCCCACGCCCGGGCCGAGCTCGTAGAGGGCCAGGTGGGTCAGGCTCTCGGAGGACGCCTGCACGGGGCCCTCGCAGCCCACGTGATTGGCCTCGAGGTCGTAGTCCGTGATGCGCGCCACGTGCTCCGGCCCCAGGACCTCGGTGCCGCCGGTCTGCGTGCCGGAGACGTACAGGGCGCCGTCCGGGGCTCGCACGCTCAGGTTGCCGAAGCCGACATCGTGGACGCGGTCGTGCCCGACGAGCCCGCGGGCGTGCAGGCGCTGACGCCAGCGGCAGAGCCCCGCCACGGCCTGGCCCGGCGGTGGCGGCGCCGGCCGCCACGTGCATGCGAACTTGGTGACGCCTTCATCCACGGAGGCGCCAGGGTACCGGTGCTACCGTCCCGTAGCGCGCGCCCGGGCCGCAACCCCCCACCAGCCCCAGAAAATGGGGGCCAGAGCTCGCGAGGGCCTGCGGCCCCCCTCTTGCTCTGGAGGGGGTGGCACCACAGCCAGGAGAGTCCCATGCGAAAGATCACAACCCTGTCCGTGCTGCTGATCGCTCTTGTCGCCCTTGTCTTCGCCACGGCGGAGGCCGGCGGCAAGGACCGCCACGCCAAGGCCCGCACCCCGAAGGAGGAGGCCCTGGTCGCCCTCGGCCGACGCCTCTTCTTCGACCCCGTCGTGAGCCGCTCCGCGGCGCGTTCGTGTGCCTCCTGCCACGACCCGGAGCACGGCTTCGCCGATCCGCTGCGCGTGAGCGACGACGACATCGGCCGCACGCGCCGCCACAGCCAGACGCTCATCGACAGCCACCGCAACCCGACGGCCCACTGGGATGGCGAGTTCGAGACCATCGAGGAACTCGTCCTCGCCCGCATCGGCGCCATCAAGGGCCGCCGCGGCAAGCTCGGCCACGGCACGACGCTGCTCGACGCGGTGGCCCAGGAAGTCGGCGGCGAGGACATCGAGGAACTCTTCGGCGACCCCGAGACGGACGTAGGCGATGAAGAGGTCGACGACGACGTGATCGACGACGGCGACGACCCCGATGGGGGCAACGACGACGAGAACCCCTATGGCGGCGATGGCGATGTGCGTCGCGAGCCGAGCACGGCCGCCCCCAAGAGCGGCGCCAAGTCCCCTGGAGCCAGCCGACCGACCACCCCCACGACCCCCAGCGCGCCCCGCACCCCGAGTGCGAAGGCCCCCGCCGGTGCGGCCCCGGAAGCGCCCGCGCCCAAGGCCGATGCCCCCAAGGCCGACGCCCCCGAGGCCGGCGCCCCTGGGGCCAAGCCCGACGTCAAGGAGCCCAAGGCCAAGGCGGCCCCCGCCGCCAAGGCCGACGAGGCCAAGCCCACGGCCGCCGAGCTCAAGCGCCGGGCCGACGCCCTGCGCGAGTCCCTGCGCACGCTGCCGGTCGCCCATGACGTCCTGGAGCTCGGCGCGCGCTACGACGAGGCCCTCGCGGCCGCCTTCGGCAACCGCAAGGTGAACGCGCAGCGCATCGCTCGTGCGATTGCGGCCTACTGCCGCTCGCTCGAGAGCACCACCGCACCGTACGACCGCTACATGGCGGGTGACGCCGACGCCCTGTCCGCTTCGGCCAAGCGCGGCCTGGCCCTCTTCCGCGGCCGCGCCGGCTGCGCGCAGTGCCACACGATGGACGGCGAGCACCCGGCCTTCACGGACTTCGACTTCCACAACACGGGTGTCGTCTGGAACCGGCTCACGTCGAAGCAGCGCGCCCTCGTCGCCCGGCATGACGAGACGTTCCGCCGCAAGCGGGACGATCTCGAGATGCCCAAGGGCCCCGACGAGGGCCGTGCACGCGTCAGCACCCGCCGTGATGACCTGCGCGCCTTCAAGACCCCCACCCTGCGCGACGTGTCGCGCCGCGGCCCCTACATGCACGACGGGCGCTTCAAGACGCTGACGGACGTGGTCTCGTACTACGCCCGCGGCGCGAGCCCGGACCCGGCCAAGACCTCCCACGTGAAGGCGTTCGAGGCGGGCGCGCGCGACATCGACGATCTCGTCGCGTTCCTCGAGTCGCTCACGGGGGATACCCGCCCGGGCCTGCCCACCGCCGCCTGGCGGGAGCGTGCCGCAAAGACCCGCCTCCAGTTCGTCGACGCAGACGGCAAGCCGCTGGTCGGCCTGACCGTGGCGCTGCGCCCGGTCGGCGACCG
>JARGNS010000489.1 GCA_029213105.1 Planctomycetota bacterium | reverse complement strand
CGCGCGCCCCGGGTGGGTGGATCAGTCTTCGTCGCCGGGCGGCACGAGGTGCCGCTCGAACGTGTTGACGTACGGGCTGTCGACGTCCACGCGCAGGACGCGGTCGTAGGGGATCTTCGTGAGCTCGTCGTCCCAGACACCGCTGGTGCTGAAGAAGCGCAGGCCGAAGCCCTTGGCATCGACCGTACGGATCAGGCCCGGCAGGTAGAGATCGTCGTCGTCCTCGTCGAGGTACGTGACGGCCACGGCCCGCCCCCACTTCTGGAGCGACGTCATGAGCGCGCGGCAGTCACCGATCTGCAGCCGCGCCGGGAGGCCGCCTCGGGGCACGTGGCCCTCGCGTTCGAGCACGCTCTGCCAGAAGACATCGCGGGACGAACTCTCGACGGACTCGACGCTGGCCCGAGGGAACACCACGAGGCCGTCCGGATGGAAGTCGTTCATGCCGGCCATCACCACGAGCTCATCGCTGACCCCCAGCACGAAGCCATCGGTGTACGGACGTCCAGGCCCCGACCGGCGAATGCGGACGAGGTGACGGCTCTTCAGGTAGCGGACGAGTTCACGCAGGACTTCCATGATTCCGGTTCCGTGGCGCCCGGGGGGCCCGGGCGGACCTCTTACGACGCGGGGCCGCAGCGGCGGGTTCCGTCCAAGTCCGGCGACTCTTCTTGCCCCAGGAATCATCCCGTCGCATCTTCACCAGCCCCCCCACAGGAGACTCCGACGATGACCGATAGCAAGCCGATCGACGTGGCCGTTCTCATGGGCTCGCCCTCGGACTGGGACACCATGCAGCACGCGAGCGCGATGCTCGACGAGCTGGGTGTGGCGCACGAATGCCGCGCCATCAGCGCGCACCGCCAGGCGGGCCAGCTGCATACGTTCGTGGAGGCCGCCGAGGCCCGCGGCGTGAAGGTCTTCATCGGCGCCGCCGGTGGTGCAGCCCACCTGCCCGGCGTCCTGGCCAGCATGACGGCCAAGCCCGTGCTCGGCGTGCCCATGAAGGGCTGGTCCACGGGTGGCGTCGACGCCCTGATGTCGATCGCACAGATGCCGAGCGGCGTCCCGGTCGGCTGCCTGGCCATCGGCAAGGCCGGCGCGAAGAACGCGGCGATCCTCGCAACGCAGATCGTGGCCGTCGGGGATGCGCGCGCGGCCGAGGCCGTGCAGGCGTTCCGCACGGCCCAGAGCGAGAAGATCACCGAGCTGCCGTCCTAGGACGGACTACTCCGCGGGCAGCTCGCCCGCCGAGCTCGGCCGGACGTCCAGCACTTCCGCTTCCACGACGCCGCCCTGGGGCGCGCCACCGGGGAACGGCTGCCCACCCGGGAACGGCTGCCCACCCGGGAAGGGCTGTCCCCCCGGGAAGGGCTGTCCCCCCGGGAACGGTGCACCGCCCGGGAACGGCCCGCTGCCGGGCGGGGGCATGCTGCCGGTGACGACCACCCGCTGGAACGCGCCTCGCGGCACGCCGCGCAGGAAGAGTGCCCCCAGCACGCGACCGGCCCAGCGCCGGGGCGCAGGCACGAGGAAGACGAGCCCCAGCAGGTCACTGAAGAGACCGGGGATCATCAGGAACACACCCGAGAGTCGGAAGCCCGGACTGCGCAGCAGGTTGGCCCCGACGAGCCCGGTCCCCATGACGACGGCCAGCGCCGCCCAGAAGCCCGCGAACGCACCGAGGGCGATCAGGCTGCCGAGCTCGAGGAGCCCCAGGACGAAGAGGATGGGGCGCAGGCGCATGCCCTCAGCGTACGGCGAGGGGCAGGACCATGTGTGTCTCGTCGTACAGCCGGCCGTCCACCCGCACGGCGCCGGGCTCCACGCCCCAGGCCTGGAAGCCACAGGCCTCGTAGAGGGCGCGCGCTGGCGCCTGGGTCTCGACGACGCCGAGGTGGACCTGCAGGACGCCGGCCATGTTCGTCCGGGCGTGCGCGACGGCGGCCTCGACGAGCCCGCGCCCCAGTCCCTGGCCGCGCGCGGCGGGGTCCACGTACATGCCCCAGATGTCGGCGCGGTGGGCCGCCTTGGCGTGGCGCAGGAAGCGCAGGATGCCGACGACGCCGACCAGCGTGCCGCCGGCAAACGCGCCGTAGACCACGTTGTCGTCATCGCCGCCGAGCTTGCCGCGCATCTGCTCGAGATCGCATCCGATGTCGCTCGCCTCGGAGGCGAGGAACGCGGTCGGGGCCTCGGCCAGCATGGCCCGCCGCAGGGCGACATAGGCCTCGGCGTGCTCGGCGGCCAGCTTGCGGATCGTGCTCATGCGACCGATCGTACGCGCCACCCGCGCCTCGCGATCGCTCCTTTGGGCCTTGAGTCGTGGCCCCGATCCGCTCCTGGGGCTTCTCTCTCTGGCCTAGGTTCGCTGTGCCGTGACCGCGGCCTGCCCCTCGCCCGGGGCACCGGAGGCAACGAGCCCTGCCGTAGATGCGCCGCAACACGCGACGGCCGCAGTGACGCCGCCCGTGGCATGCACGGCCGAGGCAGGTGTCGGAGACTCGCCAGGCGTTCGACAAGCCCCGGGGCTGGACGGTCGGCCGCGAACCGTCCTGCCGCGCCTACCGCATCTCAATGTGCGACGCTTCGCCGACCGGACTCGGCGCGAGCGGCCAACACAAGGAACTGGGCTAGTCTCCGACCGGAGGAGATGCAGGGATGCGCGGCCTGGCCGCGGAAGCGTGCCGAGAGCACTGATGCGCCCTACCACTGCTTCATTCGTTGCATTCACGTCCCTCGTTCTTCTCATGGCCGTTGGCTCCACACCGGCCTCGGCCGAAGACGTGCCCGCCCTCTACGAGGTCGACTTCTCGGGCCCCCTCCATGTCCTCGACAGCGCCCCCACCACGGGCAGCGCCACAGCCCCGCGGGCTACGCCGACGATGATTCGCAGCAACCCGGTCGTGGTCGTGCCGTCCTACGGCGACCTGCTGGATCAGCCCGCGTCGTTCCCCGGAACGCGGCGCGGAGACATGGCCTTCTCGCTGGCGGGCATGCCCG
>JARGNS010000488.1 GCA_029213105.1 Planctomycetota bacterium | reverse complement strand
GAGGCAGCGTGCGGGCGGAGCCCGGGGATGTGCTGCGCATCGAGACCCCGGGGGGCGGGGGCTGGGGTCGGGCGCGCTGACCCCGGCGCCCGTTCGGCCGAGCCCGGTTTCTCGGGTACGCTCGGCCGTTCGGCCGCGAAATCGGCCTCGGAGGCGAGACGATGGGCATCCCCGCGCAATCCCGCTGGTGGGTCTTCACGCTGGTCGTGGTCGGCATTCTCGTGCTGATCTCGATGCTGGCGCTGGACCGCCCGAACGTGATCTGGGCCGGTACCTCACCGGAGTGCCCGCACTGCCGCCACGAGGTGCGCGCCTACAGCCATCGCTGCGGCGACTGCGGCGGCGAGTTCGACTGGGTCGTGCCGTCCGACGAGGAAAGCCCGATCTCCGCGGCGAGTCTCTCCGCGCAGGAAGCCGAGTGGGTCCGCGATCGCGTGAAGGCGCTGACCCCGGAGGTGGCCGCCCAGCGCGTCGCCAAGGCGACCGGACTCTCGTCCGAGGCTGCGGGGATCTACCTCGAGACCGTCGGGCGCGGGGACTGCGGCTGGTGTGGCGGCACGCGCACGGACCTGGCCTCGGCGTCGAGCGAGGCGAGCGAGTGCCCGGCCTGCTTTGGCAGTGGCGATTGCGTGAACTGCGGCGGTGACCGGCGCATCCGGATCGGCGATCCGCGGGCGGCGCGCGCGCTGGTGGTCTACAAGCGCGAGCTGGCCGACATCGTGCAGAGTCGCGTGCCGGATGAGGTCAAGCTGAAGGAAGCGCAGCGCCTGGCGCGCGAGTTCCTCTCCTCGCACGAGGGCACGCAGGAGGCGGGCCAGATCGTGTTCTGGCCGCAGCTGCTGCCGCGCGTCGTGGGCGACCTGGCGCCGGGCGGCGGGCGCAAGCGTGTGGACGGCGGCGGGACCGTCATGACCCACGCTCGCCGGCGTCTGGACGCCGTTCTCGGTGCCCTGAAGCCCGAGCAGAACTGACCGCGGCCCGGGCGGGGCCCCGCCGGCGCGCCGATATGTTGGGGGGGGCGAACCGTTCGACGGTTCCCGTTACCGCATCGGCGCATCCCCAGGCACCCTGGGGGGACGCCGTGGAAGGGACGGGAGCGTCACCGATGGCTGCCTTGCGTCGAATCACAACCGCTCTGCTCGCGAGCGCCCTGCTGTGGGCCGTGGCGGCCTTGCCTGCCCGGGCGGCCGACCCGATCCCCGCGCGCGCCATGGCTGCCTACCGCGCGTTCGAGCGGGGCGAGACCCAGCGCGCGGAGTCCGAGAGCGCCCTGGCCGTTCGGGAGTCGGCGGACTCCGCCGGCGCCTGGGCCGTGCGTGGCTACCTGCTCTCCCAGTCAGGAGACAAGGCCGGTGCCGCCGCGGCGTACCGGGAGGCCATCCGCCTGGACCCCCGCGATCCCGTCACGCGCAACAACCTCGGCGCCGTCTTGCTCGACCTGGGCCAGCCGGCCGAGGCGATCACCGCCTTGGAAGAGGCGCTGCGGCTCAAGCCGATCTACGCCGATGCGCGCAACAACCTCGGCGCGGCGTTCGAGAAGGCCGGTCGACTGCCCGACGCCCAGCGGGCCTACCGGACGGCCACGATGATCGATCCCGACCATGCCCAGGCGTACAACAACCTCGGCGCCGTCCAGCTCAAGAGCGGCGACGTGCAGGCCGCGGCCGCTTCGTTCGCGCGTGCGGCCCAGCTTGACCCGAGCTTCGGCGTGCCTGCCCTCAACCTGGCCCTGCTGGCCAGTCCCGAAGAGCGCGACGATGCCTTCTTCGCGCGCATGGAGGCCGCCGCGGCCAAGCCCGGTGCGTCCAAGCAGCTGCGGGCACGCGTGCTGGCCATGCGCGCGGGCCGTGAGGCTGACAAGCAGGAGTGGAGCCGGGCGCGCGGCTACTACATGGACGCGCTGCGCCTGATGCCGCGCGACACGACGCTGCTCAACAACATCGCCGTCGTCGAGGACCAGCTCGGCATGGACCGTGAGGCGCTGCTGCACCTCACGGAGGCGCTCGACATCCAGCCCGACCTGATGGTCGCCCAGAACAACGTGGGCATCGTCCACGTGCATCGTGGTGACATGGATCTCGCCCGCGGGGTGTTCGAGGATATCGTCAGCCGCGATCCCGACTTCCACCGTGCGCACTACAACCTCGGGGTCGTCCACGCCTCGGAGGGGCGCGTGCGTGAGGCCCGCACCAGCTTCGGGACCGCCGCGCGGCTTGCGCCGCAGGACGCGTCCGCCCGCTACAACCTCGCGATCCTCAATCGCCGGACCGACGGCGACGTGAGCCAGGAGCTGCGCGCCTACCGGGAGGTCCTGCGGCTCGATCCCAAGCTGACCGAGGCGCATCTCGCCTTGGGCATGCTGCTGGCCGACCCGGCGACCCCGGCGCGCCTGCGCGACAACGTCGAGGCCGCGCGGCATCTCGAGCGCTTCCTCGCGCTGGCACCCGGCTCGGACGAAGAGGGCCGCACCCAGGCGCGTGACTGGCTGGCCTGGTTGCGCGCCAACAGCTAGCTCGCGGCGCTCAACGCAAGGCGCGTACGAGCAGCAGCACCACGAGCCCGTCGAACGCGTCCATGTCGACGCGCACCGGCGGTAGATCCGGGCGCAGGGCGTCCAGGCGGATGCGCCCACCCTGGCGATGCCAGGTCCGCACGAGGTCGCGGCCCTCATGATGGAGGACCACCGTGTCACCGCCCCGGGGCTCGGCCGCCGGGTCCACCAGCAGGAGGTCGCCCGCCTCGAAGCGGGGATGGGCTTCGTCGTCGGCCACGCGCACGAAGAAGGCGTCTTCGCTGCCCAGGCGCGGGTCGAGGGCGATCTCGTCGACCGGCGGGCTCTCGCGCCGCACATCGGCGTGCACCTCGACCATGCGGCGTGCCTTGGCTGCCGGGGTCGCGTCTCCGCCCGTGAGTACGCCGGGGAGCACGAGGGCCAGGATCTCGCGATCCTCGTCGCCGGCCTCCGCCAGGACTTCCTCGGTCTGCGCCTCGACCTCCTCGAGGCTCT